>JASEHU010000156.1 GCA_030018635.1 bacterium | reverse complement strand
GGGGGAAAAAGCAACTAACTCATCATGCATCTTTTTAGCATGATTGCCTGATAGTTGTGCAACCTGAGTAACAGTGTTTTTACTCAACTCTTAACCAATCGGCTGGTTGTACGTGTGCCACAACCATCTTGGATATGCTTCATCACTGATACTACTTTCTTTGCCGGCAACCGTGCCTGCTCTAACACTGTCCCTTTTCGCTTAAGAGAAGTGAGCAGTACATGTCTTGCAATAAATCATCTAAAATCTGTTTATCTTTGCCACCACATCCACGAAAAGAAAGATTCCCTTTACCTCGGATACCGTAATCTAAAGCAGGAAGAATTCTGACAACAAAAGTGTTCTATTGAATGCATTGTTCCCCTCCCTAAAAAATCTCCTGATATTACAACACATACTTCTGTTCTCTTTATCGACATTTCCTATTACAAACTTTAGCTAATTTGAGACACTACCCAATTTATCTGAGCATACCCGGCTCAATTTAAGTGAGCGGTATAGTATTCATCATCCAGTATTTATAGAAATTTTTCTACAACTTTAGGGTCAAATTGGGTTCCGCTTTTATCACTTAATTCCTTTTTTGCCTTTTCAGAAGAGAGTGGCATCTTACGATATGGTCTACTTGAGGTCATAGCATCATAAGAATCAGCTACTACTAAGATTCGAGATCCAAGAGGTATCTTTTCACCTTTAAACCCATCAGGGTATCCTGTTCCATCAAACTTCTCATGATGATTTCGAACCAAGTGAATCCACTCCCTTATATAAGTAATAGGTCTAAGAATACTTACACCGTCCATAGGATGTTTTTTTATAACTTCAAACTCCTCGTTTGTCAAATCACCTGGTTTAAGTAAAATGTTATCAGGAATACCAATTTTACCTACATCATGTAAGAGTCCAATAGTCTCTATTGCTTCTATCTCGGTTGAATATAGACCAAACCTTCGAGCAACCTCTCTTGCCCATTTAGCCACTCTTTCAGAATGACCATGTGTATAATGATCCTTACTATCAATAGCATTAGCAAAAGCTTTAATTATCTCAAAGAAAGTTTTTCGAGTAGTTCTTTCTTCAACTAACTCTTTTTCTTTCTGTCTTAACTCTTCTTGTAATCTTTTTGTCTTAATCCACGAATCAATCCGATGAGCTTTTTCATATTTTCCACCATCTTTTCTAATCCAATCCTGAGCCCCACCCTCTTTAATTATCTTAAGAGCATCAGTTGCGTCTCCTTGTCTGGTATAAATTATTACCGGTATAATATCCAAGCATCTTTCTGCTTTTATCTTTTTGAGTATCTCTATTCCTAAGGGGTGCCTTGTCTCTTCTCCTGAGGGACTGGTTGTTATCCAGTAAATATCTAATAGAATGATGTCTGGTAGATCACTCTTATTCTTAAGTTCAGAGAAACACTCCTGTTCATTACGAGCAATCCTTATTTCATAATCATCTTTAAACTCCCCTTGAAAAACATCAATATCAGGATCTTCGTCTTCCACAAATAATACAACACCTTTCTTTTCACTCATAACACTTTACCTCCTTAATAACTTTATTTGAAAAGTTGTTCCTTTACCGATTTCAGAGTTCACCATAATACTACCACCAAATTTTTCAATTACCGCTTTACCTTCATGCCAATATTTTTTATCCTCTTCTTTTCCTTTTTCAAATATTCGATTGCACTCTTCACTGGACATTCCTTTTCCATTGTCTGCAAATTTAAGTAAAATACTTTCTTCCTCTTCTGTTAAAGACACTACGATTTTCTTTTCTTGTCTCCTTCCATCTTCAAAGCCATGATTAATTGCATCTTTGAATAAATTCCCAAGAATATCTGCAAGGTGTGATTGTGGGAAGATAACCTTTACATCGTTGGAAAATGAAGAAAAATCTATCTTTATATTTTCTTCTTGAAATTCTCCTTCTCTTTCTCTTCTTCTCACCTCGATCTCTTCCCATATATTTGGATGCAAATTTTTAACTTCTTGTTGGAGAGAAGAGTCCTTGTTGAAAACATAACTATTTATCCTATCTACAATTTCTGATAGATCAGATACTAACTTATTAAAAACTTCAGGATTCTTCTCTTCTTGTAATTCTGGCACAATTCTTTGAAGAAGGGATATGTCAGATTTCATTGTTGGCCTGCGATGATCAGATGGACAAAAATAAGGCACTGGAAGTCCAATTTCATCGAGCATTTTTTCAGCATGTTCCATAATATGAGTAAGTTCAAGGGATATTTGCCCCCATCTCTCTGCCCAAAGACGAATACTTACTGTTCCTTTTTCTCCCTCTTCGCTTAACTCTTTCGATTGAATAAAAGTCTGAATAGCTCCCTGAACTCGCGTAAATTCTTTTACCATCTCTGCATGTTGAGGACTCAAAAGGCTTATAAGTCGCCTATACAAGTATTGAATTGACTTTACTGTCATCCCCTTTTTCTCTATACTCAGCTCTTCACATAGCTCTCTTAATACTCCTAATTTTTTTCTTTTAATTTACCCTCTGTCTCAATGTGATCCCTGCATTCAATTAGATTTTTTACCATTTGCTCTCTATTTTCTTCTTGGCTCAAGGGTTTTATAACCTCAACAAAGAGATGGAGCATCAAATTTTCACTATAATCTTCCCCCTGCCACTTTTTTAAATATGGGGATTAAATTATTAAGAAAATCCATTGGTGAAAAGATATTTAACACTGATAAAGCATACTTTAATCCCCGCTCATCATAGTTTATTTCATCTTTAGCTATCTTTAAACAAGTCTCGACAATTCTTTCTTTCAGGTCTGGATAAAATACCCCTGCACTATCTTTAAAATCACCTTTAAAGCAATACTCTTCTTCACTAATAATCTCAAAGAGATCAAAGACATTATCTGGATTAACAGAGAAACTCTTGAGATATTTGTTAATCGTCTCATATCTAATCTCCACATTTTCATACCTTCGGGAATTTTCTAACTCAATACGAATAGCTATTTTCTCTATTCTTTCTTCTTTAGAAAACTCCTTTGATGCTGGAGTTAATTTATCGATTTCGCTAAAAGTAGTCTTCTGAGGCTGCAGACGTTTTATTTCTTCATCAATATGTTCTCTTATTGCCTTAACACCAGTTGTTTTTCTGGTTTCGCTAAGCTCTTTAATCTTTTTACAGATTGGGCATAGATTCTCATTGTCATACTTGGGCAATTCAAAATCCATAAGAAACTTAACCGAACTCTCGACTTTGCCAACTTGCTTTATTTCACCAAAGAAGCTTGCATCAAGTTCTTTCATTCGGTTTATCAATACATATGCATAAACTATTCTGGCATGTGCTCCTATCTTCAGTAATGCCTTTTTAAGAGTGTTACCTGTACCAGCAGCTACATCAAAGATTATTGCATCTACTCCTTTAAGCATACTTTCTGGGATTCTTTTATAATCCCATACATCTTGGGAGGGTTTTAAATCTAACTTTTCAGCAATTGCCTCTGCAATCTTCTTGTTAATTTCTCTTTTGCTATATAGCACTTTGATGTTAGGAAGGATAGATTTCCCTCCTTTTACCCTTTTTTTCAAATCTTGAACATCCTCCTTAACAATAATAGCGATGCAGTGTTTATAACGGTCAGCTATTATATTAGTAGCAAAGAAGTAATTGTAATGAGCACCATCATCAAAGATTAAATGTTTCACTATAACAGCATCAACGCAATATTTTTCTAAAAATTCTCTCCAGTCTTTCACTTTCTCAAGTAACTCTTGGCGTTTCTCTATTGGAGAATGAGCTTTCGGATCAATTACTATAATATCTTTGTAATCCCAGTCTGGAGGTTTTTCATTATGATACTTAATAGGCCATTTTAGGAAACTGCAAAGCTCACAAATTCCTGCCTGTTTTATCTCAGGATTTTTAGGTTCAAAGTAAAATTTATCCCTGTGAATCCCTTCAAAATTAACTTCTTCTTCTATAGTTTTCTCTTCACCTTCTCTGGCATCAACAATTGTAAAGGTAGAGATATTTTCTAATTTTAGCTTTGTATTAGAAACAAAAATCTTTTCTATGTGCCTTCCGATTGATTTTGCAGTTCCAACTACATCTGTAAGTAACAGAATCTTTTCATTTTCATTTAGGATAGTAAACTCATAGCCAATAATTGGTTTTTCGTATGTAAGTTTAAAATGTTTTAATTCTTCATATTGATCTTCTCTTAAGTTTTTAATCTTATTTATGAGGTCTTCCGCTATTTTTCCTGCTATGTCTGAGGCGGTTACAATAGTAGAGAAATCAATATGCTTCAAAATATACAGATACGCTAAGGTGTTTATCAGTTTCTCTCTATCTTCAAATTCACTATATAACCTATTAATCTCAAAGAAACCTTCAGCATAGGTAACAGAAGGAATGAGAAACTTTCCTGGATAGAAGACTTTGTTATTTTCATCTAATATCCTTTCTCTAATGGTTCTTATTTTGTAAGCAACCAAGTTCTTCAAAAAATCGCTCATTTGTAATTTTTCATAATATCTTTGTTCCTGTTGGTCATACCAAAGAAGATGCTCACTATGCTTAAGTAATTTTTCTAATCTGTTATCTATTCTTACATCCTCACCTTTCTCAATTTTTTTCTGATAATCTAAATACAAATTACGACACTCATCTTCTACCCCAATAAAATTCTTATTGAGCTTGTCGTCTATCCAAATAAACATCTTCTCTCTCATTTTATCTTCAATAATGCAATCAGAAATTATTTCTGTCACTCCTTTAGACTCACATAAATTAAACCCAATTATTAACTTTTCTTCCTCTTGTAAAAACATTATCTTTTTAATTAAGGGATAAAGATACTGTTTCTTTAGGTCAGTATTTGAAAAATCAAGAACGGTAATTCCTTTATCTTTTAATTCAGTTGAGACTCTTTTGATATCTGTAAATATACGGTTAAGATCCAATTGAGTGTGGTCAAGAAGGTAGTTTTTAACAGGAATATAATGAAAGCTATAGGTTTTAGGAATCTTATGATCCACCAGTGCTGATTGCAGACCTTCTGGTTCTCCTGAGATTATTTCATGAAGCTTAATTGGAATAAACAACTTATATTGGACACCTCTAAAGTTAGCCAATTTCAAGGAAGTATCATCTTGACTTGTAGAAACCTTCACTTTATTGTTACTCAAAAAATCGTAACACAGAATACTACTTCCACTCCTAACACTTAAGAATCCCTTCTTTTTTTTCAATAGTTCTTTTACAAAATACAAACCCTTTGGTGGTTTAAGCCGTTCATAATCCTCGTTCTTAGCAATTTCTGATAAGAGTTTTTCTTTCTTGCTTGTAGACATTTTTTCAAAGGCGTAGTCAATTATCTTTAATTCAGTTGGATTTTCCCTTTCATTAATAGGGATTGAAATATCTTCTTCATAGGTGGAACCAAGAACTTTTTTGAAGCCATCACCATGGTCACAAATTATAATTTGCAAATACCCCGAACCTTTTTTTTGTGA
>JASEHU010000155.1 GCA_030018635.1 bacterium | reverse complement strand
GTCCTGTAAAATCAAGGGTTTCCGAGGGATGCTTACCCCTAAAAACCGATTTTTTTACACCTTCTAAGGGATTACTAAAAAACAAAAAGGGGTCGAACCTTCTTTGCTTTCATGTCCAACCCCTTTTGTTTAATCGTCGGTGTTAAAACACACTCAGATTAGAATCTAACTGCTATTGCTGCTTTGATACCATCATAATCAGCATCAGTTTTGAGATTAGTTGGTTTTTCTTTGTTCTTATTGTCAACATACTCTACCTTAAGTAGTGTATTATCTGCTAACTTGTAATTGATACCAACTTGTAACTTTGTTACTTCACACGTATCTACACTATTTTCTGAGATTTTTACCTTACTCTGTCGCACAGCCACTGAGCAGGTATCATTCATCGCATAACTGGCTTCGATTGCCAAACAATCTTTCTCTGTTTTGGTTGTACCTACCTCCTTTTCACCATCTCCATAAGTAACGCCTACTGTAAGTGCATCCATTGCATATGCGGCATCAATAACCATGTTTGTTGTCTCATTTTTCGGTGCATTAGTCGCAGCTGCATCATTTGTCATATAACTTGCTGCCAAGGATAAACCTTCAACTGCTGGAACATCACCATCCAGTCTAATCATCATAGCCTTGTCACTGTTGTTATCCCTTGCTGCACCAACATTACCATTGGTGAGAGCTAACAGGCAATTAACTGCACCCATTGTTGTCTTTAGAGCCATTCCATAATCTACCAGTTGACCTGTTACACCTTGATCGTACAGTGCTGAGTTGCCAATCATGGCATTCTTCATCATATTCGCACCTTCGGTTTGAGAGTCAGCTTCTTTGCCCATAGGAAATACCACTCTACCCACCATCAAGGTAGCGTTTGGAATCAGATCAGATAGCTCAACAGCAACCTTCCTTGTTTCAAGTAAGGAGTCGGCTTGCCGAATTTGAGCAACTGCTGTTACCCCATCTGCTATCTCTGCCTTTACATCCAGATTGACTAAGGCATCAGTGAATTGAAGATTTTCCTTTGTAAGTGGGTCAGCCTTATCTATATTCTCAATCCCCACTGCGACATTGCCACTCCACTCTATCTCCGCGAAAGCCGGCATAGCCACAAATACTACTACCAGGCTTGCCAATAAATAACCTAAAGTCTTTTTCATTTTTTTGTTCCTCCTTAAAAAGGATTTTTCTTTAAGGTGTGTACCTTTAAAGAGGTATTACCTCGATGAGATATTACCTCGCCAGGTATCACCTTTAAGATTTTAATTTTTTACCTTGTACCTATATTTTTTTTAGCCCGGCAAACAGTTTGGAGGAACTTTTTCACCACCTTTTTTTGCAAGATTGGGCAGGTACAGGGTACGCTTTCTTTTATATCCTATTTTTTAACCGTAAAGATTTATCTTTGTCCTTTTTCAGGAAAATCATCTCAAACTTTTTAAGTGCCTATTTCCCGAACAAGTTCCAGGTTTTAAACCTGTTCCAGGTTTCAAACTTGTTCGGGCTTCCAACTTTTTGGTTTTAAACCACTTTTGGTGTAGGCACTAAATACCCCGCACCATAATTGTGCTTTTGGGATACCTTTTTTCTCCCATAAAGGCTTCTTTATTGATAAATCCTTACGGATTATCCTGAGTATGTTAGATAACAGGCTGGAAGCCTGTTCTACTATAATAAGCCGGCGACCTGCATTGCTTGAGCAAATCTTATTTCTTTAGTTGCATATTGTTGTAATGCCAGCTCAATTTTCTTCTGCTGGAGTACTAACTCTTTTAACGCATGAATAGTAGGTAGTAAAGCTGTTCTGCGGTCCCAAAGTATAAATCCCATTAAAGCAAGCATTCCCGTCCACATCATTCCAAATCCCCACATCATAACATTCTTTAACTCATCTATTTGTCGTTGTAAACTTTTTTGATTATCATCTATTTGTCGTTGTAAGTTTTTTTGGTTATCATCTATTTGTCGTTGTAAGTTTTTTTGATTTTCTTCAATCCTGGTCAATCTTTCTATTAATTCTTTTGGCGAAACACCTAACTCCGATACTGATTGCGTCCATCCGGATTTTAGAGAACACCCCACTATTAATATAATAATTATAAATCCTAATATCCATTTTTTCATACCCATTTCATTACCTTTTTAATTTTTACCTCTATTTTAATTTATATTATCACATCCCTCCTTATTTGTCAAGTATTTTTTTTATACACAGACGATTTGAAAGCACAATAAAAAATCTTATCACGAAAACACGAAAATCAGAAAACACGAAAAAAGTTTAATTTACTATCCTTAATTCTTTCTGATAACTCCTTAAATTCCATTACAAGGTTTAAAACCTTTTCGTGCCTTTATCCTTTCGTTATTTCGTGATAAAATTCTCTTTCAAATTGCCTATTTTATACACTCCTTCTTTTTTATTATCGGCAAAATAATACCAAATCTTTAATTGATTTTATGGGAAGAAAAGGTGATAAGCTGAAAAAACTGATGGATACCATCTCCTCTGTTCCACCTTTTCTAAGTACTCCCCTCATCTACTTAATTTAAGCGTTTATACAGAGAAAAATTCATTAAATAGCAGGCTGAAATCATTAATCTCTCCAATTTTGTAATATAATATCATATATTCTTAAATTTGTCAAGTATTTTTTTACATATTTAATAAAAATTTTTATTAAATGCCTATCCGAAAAATTGGTGGTGTCCTATTATAGCTTAATTATAGTGAGGCATCTAAAAAAGTATAAAAAGGGGGATTATTCATTGCAAATTTATCATTGCAAATTGTAAATTTTAAATTTAAAATGCTAAATTTGCAATTTAAAATGAATTTATCCTCTTGTTTTACACAAGTTAGCTATTCACGGACACCACCGAAAAATTGACGGATGCCTCAACGAGTTTGAGGATATTCCCCCGAACAAGTTCAGGCTTCCAATTTTTCGGATAGGCACTAAGGTAAATAACTACAAGGATTCTGGGCTATAAGCCCTTTCCAGACCTCAAAATGAAGATGAGGGGTTGTTGCATTTCCTGTCTGCCCTACTTTACCAATTATATCTCCCTGCTTAACCCTCTGTCCTTCATGGACTAAATTTACCGAATTATGGGCATAGACGGTTGTAAGTTCATCTTTGTCATGAGTAATAATAATGGCATTTCCATATCCTTGATATGTTCCCTTACTATAAGTTACTACTCCATCTGCGGCGGCTTTTATTAGGGTTCCCGTCTGGGCTTTAATGTCTATTCCATTGTGCATTGAATCACCGCGAATGCCAAAGTATGAAATAATTTTACCTTCTATAGGTCGGATGAGTAGCTTCTGTTCTGATATTGAAAGGGCGGCCGGGGGCATATACTCTTCCTTAGGTGGAGAAGAGATACATACATCTACAATCTTAGGCGGAATATAAACATCTACATTTAATACTTCGGTTGCCCCGGGAATGAATATTTGCTGACCTATTTTTATGTTGGTGATATCTTCGATTTTGTTTATTTTAATAAGTTCTTCTACAGAGACACCATAGGTTTTTGCAATTCGCCAGAGTGTTTGTCCCTTTTCTATCTTATGATAAACACCTTTCCCAGGTTTTAAACCTGTTTGTGCCTCTAAACTCCAATAATAAAAAGGTGTATGGACACACCCAACAAGAAACATTGCACACCAAAGAATAATCAAGATACTTTTTTTCATCATTTTTTTCCTCGATTGTCGGACAAGTCAGACTTGTCTGACTTGTCTGACTTGTCTGATTTTTCAAGCAACAACTACCTGTAAAAAATTAGTTGTGTTTGGCACACCTACTGGGACACCACCGGTGATAATTACTTTATCTCCAGAACGGAATATACCTGTAGATTTAGCCGCTGAAATCGCTTTTTTCATCATATCATCGGTAGAATCAAACGGCTCTGATGTAACAGGACAAACACCCCAGACAAGGGTTAATTGTCGAACTGTATCTATGGATGGACTAACCGCTATTATTGGCATTGAAGGTCTATATTTAGCAATCATCCTTGCCGTCATCCCCGACTGTGTACAGGTAATAATAGCTAATGCGCCTAAATCCATAGCCATTTGAGCCGTAGCAAAACCAATAGCCTCAGTAGTATTTAAACGCCTCAATTCTATTTTATCCCTTAATATAGCTTCATACTCTAACGCTTGTTCTGCAGCCTGAGCAATCTCTACCATTGTTTTGACACATTCTACGGGGTATTTTCCTGTTGCCGTTTCCGCAGATAACATCAGGGCATCTGTTGAATCAAAAACAGCATTGGCAATATCAGTTACCTCTGCCCGGGTGGGAATATCTTCTTCTACCATAGATTCCAGCATTTGCGTAGAAGTAATAACAGGCTTACCCAATAGATTTGCCTCTAATATTGCCCCCTTTTGCACTAATGGTATTTTAGCCAATGATGTCTCAATCCCTAAATCACCTCTGGCCACTATTATTCCATTTGCTACTTTAAGTATCTCGCTTATATTCTCAACAGCCTCTCTCTTTTCAATTTTGGCAATAATCGGGATTTGTCTCCCATGCCCTAAGCCTGAACCATGTTTTAAACCTGAACCATGTTTTAAATCTGGTTCAGGTCTAGGATCTGGTTCTTTTAATAATTTCTGTAAGCCTTTAATGTCCTCTACGCCTCGGACAAAAGACAGGCTTATTAAATCTACCCCCTCTTCAATCCCAAAATTCAAATCCTCAATATCTCTTGGAGTAAGTGACGGGATAGAAAGTTTAGTTTGCGGAAGATTTACCCCTTTGTGTGATTTCAACTCACCACCTCTTACCACCTGACAAACAACCTTTCCCATATCATGCCTGATTACCTTTAGTTTTATTCTGCCATCATCAATAAATATTGGGTCACCTATATTTATCTCTTTAGGTAGTTGTTGATAGGAAATAGAGGCTGTATTTTCATCCCCCTCCATCTCCTTAGTGACTAAGGTAAAAACAAAGCCTTCCTTTAGAACAGTCCCTTTTTTTACATTTCCAATTCTAATTTTAGGTCCGGCTAAATCCTGCAAAATGCCTATGGGTTTATTGAGCTCAGCTGATATTCTTCTAATATTTCTTATCACCTCAAGATGTTCTTTATGCGTCCCGTATGAAAAGTTTAATCTAACAACATCCATCCCGGCTTCAGCTAATTCCTTTAATACCTTATGAGAGCTGCTCGCAGGACCAATAGTGCAAACAATCTTTGTCCTTTTCATTAAATTAATAAAACCTCCTGAGACACTTATCATTGTACAATAAAAGGTTTAAAATGTCAACTAAAAAATGATTTCTGTCATTTAAGAATTAAAAGTGCACACCTCTTAAAGCCCCCAAGATTGGGGGTTTGGGGGTTGAAAAACTTTTTAACATTAGTAGTAGTAATGTGGATAGTGTGGGTAACTCCAACGGAGTTATCCAAGCAATTGTGAATAACTCTTTGAGTTATTCAAGCGATTGGGGGTATCTATGATAGAATCCAGGAGTCAGAATAAAAAAGGCGCTCCTGGAGTGAGGTTTATTCTGACTCCTGGA
>JASEHU010000154.1 GCA_030018635.1 bacterium | reverse complement strand
AAATTGTTGATTTTTTAATAAATAGCTCTATTGCCTTGTCAGTAAAGGAATTATAACATTTTTGTAAAATAACTGATTTATTTCGCAGTAAGTCTAATAATTTATAAATCATAATAAGATAAAGGATTACTAATTTCTAAAGGAGTAAATGGGTTTCAATGGAAAAAAAACCAGCAATTAGTGTTATTGTTCCTAGTTATAATTATGCTCATTATCTGGGTGAATGCATGCAAGGTGTTATCGATCAGACTTTTACCGATTGGGAGATGATTGTGGTTGATGACGGCTCTACGGATAGTACGAAAGAAGTGGTTGAAAATATTATCAACAAGTATTCAGATAAAAAGATAAAGTATATTTATAAAGAAGATGGCCCAAGCGGAACTCCAGCAGCTATAAATTTAGGAATAAAAAACTCCCGAGGAAAATATATTGCCTGGTTAAGTTCTGATGATGTGTATATGCCTGAGAAATTAGAAGTGCAATTTGACTACATGGAGAAAAATCCAGAGGTCGCTCTGACACATACTGATTTTTTTCTAATAAATGAAAAAACTGAGATTACAGGTAGGTCCAAACAGAAAGATGTAGATTCAGATCAAATGGTGTTTAATCTTTTAAAAGGGTGTTGTATAAATGGCAATACTGTCTTGATAAGGAAAAAGGTGTTTGAAGAACTTGGCTTATTCAGGGAGAATGATGCAGAATATAATAATGAATTTCCTGAAATCTGGAGGGCTACAGAATACGAAAAGTGGATTGAAATAGCGATGAATTTTAAAATATCATTAATTCATCAACGCCTTCACAAGGCACGAGTTCATGATGAAAATACCCCGTATAATGAAATTAATTCAGAATCTGCAAAGATAGTAGCAAGAAGAATCATTGAGAAATCCAAAATAGAAGATATTTTTTCAACCTTGAAAGAATTTCCCCAAGATCAAGCCCTTTGCTTAAATTCTCTTTTGGAATTAGCCTTCCTTTGTCGTCTAAAGAACTGGTTTGATTTAGCGGTCAAATACCTTATGGAGATAGATAAGATGAAAAGAGGATTTTTGAAAAAGGTCTACAGAAGCTTCCCTCGAGGGATAGAAAACTTATCTTACACAGAATTTATGAAGGTTGTATTATTAGGAATAAAGGGATATTTTAACATAGATTTGGGTAGTAGCATGAAAAGATATTCTAAGTTAGGAATTCAGGAAGGGATTCTGCTTCTCCAAAAAGGTGATTATACTATGGGAAGGAAGGTTTTTGAGGAATGGTATGAGTTTGATCAAGGGAATATTCAGATAGTTTATTCTCTTGGCACCTGTTACCAAAAGGAGGGTGGGTTTTTAAAGGCCATAGAGAAGTTCCAGCAGGTCTTATCTCTTGGCACTGATCAAGAAAAAATTTACCACGCTGGTGCTCATTTTCATTTAGGTGAGATTTATAAAAATATGGATGAATTAGATAAAGCGAGATTTGAATTAGAGGAATGCCTTAGATATAATCCTAATCATTATAAAGCTAAAAAATTATTAGAGACTTTAATTGTATGAGAGTATTATTAATTAATCCTCCTTATAGGAGATTTATGAGAATTTCTGAGGATATGTTTCCATTAGGATTGGGCTATATAGGGACAATGCTAAGTGAAAAAAATCATTTTGTGCGTATTTACAATGCTGATTTTGATAGAGACATTGAGCCTTTTTCTTATTCCTATGAATATTCATTTTCTCATCAGCATAATATTGTTGAGGCCTTAAATAATGATGGTCATTATATTTGGAAAGAAGTCAGAGAAAAAATTGAATTGTTTTCTCCAGATATAGTTGGAATAACAGTAATGACTAATAAATATGCTGTGTCATTAAAAATAGCCAAAATTATTAAAAAGATAAATAAAGGAATAAAAGTAATTGTTGGAGGTCATCACCCAACTCTCTTTCATGATGAATTTTTAATTAATAAAAATATAGACTTTGTTGTAAGGGGTGAAGGAGAAGAAACATTTTTAGAATTGATTAAAGAGTTAGAGAGTAATAAAAATCAATTCACAGAAGTTGACGGTCTTTCTTTTCGGCAACATAATAATATAATTCATAATAGAAATCGAAAATTGATCTTAAATCTTGATTCTCTTCCCTATCCAAATAGAGAGTTGTTGTTGGACAAAGAGGATTATTTTCCTAAATTAAATTTTGAAATAATTACTGCTCGCGGATGTCCTTTTTCTTGTGCTTATTGTGGAGCATTTAATATGTGGGGTAGGAAAATACGTTTTAGATCAGTACAAAATATCATAGGTGAGATGTTGATATTATGCAGAAAGTATAATATTGATCAATTCTTATTTTGGGATGATTCGTTTACTATGGATAAAAAGAGAATAGTAGAATTTTGTAATAAGTTAAGAAATATTAGCGATTATTGCTTAAAATGGTCTTGTATTACAAGACTTGATCTAATAGATGAGGAGCTTTTGCAACAAATGAGAGAGAGTGGTTGTAGAAATATTTATTTAGGCGTAGAGTCAGGTAGTGAAGAGATGCTTAAATTGATTAAAAAAGGCATAACTAAAGAAAAAATAAGAGAAAAATCTGTATTAATGAAATCAAGCGGGATCAAATATTCAACTTTTTTCATGATGGGATTGCCAGGAGAAACAAAAGAGCAGATTCTTGAAACTTATAATTTTATGAAAGAAATAGGACCTGATAATGCAGAGATAAATATTTTTAATCCACTTCCAGGTACAAAGCTTTGCAAAAGTCTTCAGGATGCAATGGTGTTATCTCAGGATGTAAAATGGGAAAACTTTTCTCAGGAAAGCATGGAAAACTATTATACCAAGGGAATGACAAAAGAAGAATTCAGTAATCTTATTCTTGAAATGGCCAAGAGGTTTGATGAGTATAATCATAGTCAAGCATATAGAAGGGAAATCAAGGAAGGACATCAGCGGCTTGCAGAATCATATGCAATTCTTGGTAATTCTTATTTGAAATATAATCAATTAAAAAAAGCTATTTGCAAGCTAGAAAAAGCTATTGAATTGGATTGTACATGTATATTAGGGCAATATCACTTAGGGTCTTGTTATCAAAAAATAGGCGATTTAGAAAAGGCTATAGGCTGTTTCAAAAAAGTTCTTCAAATAAATACCATAAATAAAAAAAGGTTTTGGGCTGGAGCTCATTTCTATCTTAGTGAAGTTTACTATGCTTTAAATGAAATAGTTAAGGCAAAGTTAGAACTTGAGGAGTGTTTGAAGTTGAATCCAGTGCATAGGAAGGCAAAAGAGAATTTGGTAAAATATGAAAATTAGTATTATTATTCCAACAATGCCTGGACGGGAAGCAAATCTTAGACAGGTAATTGAGTCTCTGTTTTGTCAAACCCTTCAACGCGATCTCTATGAGATTATAATTGTTTGGGACGGAAAGGAACATCCTATTAAGTTTCCCATCAAGTATCCTACGAAGAATAGGTTTATTAGTTATGGATACAATCGGGGATTATCAGCAGCTCGCAACACTGGCGCGGAAAATGCAAATACGGAAATTTCAATGTTTTTAGATGATGATCTTATTCCCTGCTCGAAAGCACTTGAAATACACTATCAGTTTCATCAAAATAACCCAGATCCTATGTTAATGGCAGTAGGTAATGTGACATGGATAAATCATCCTAAGTTCAATGGCGTAATGGATTGGTTTGAACGCGAGGGAGGATTTTCTGTTTTTAGCAGCCTAAAAGATATGGCACCATCACCACAATTCTTGGGCGGGTTCACTTCTTTTAAAACAGAAGTTGTGAGACGTATACGCTTTGATGAAAGTTTTATTGCATATGGATGCGAGGATCATGAATTTGGGTATCGTTTTTTCCGACTTGGTGGGAAACTTGTCTTTTGTATTGAAGCGACGGCTGATCATCTGAAAAATATAGATGCTGAACTATACTATAAGGATCACTATGGAGCTGGATACTCCATGGGAAACATGTTTTCTTTGCATCCAGATAGTACTGATTGTGCCGATGATCAACTTAAGCAAGTGCTTTCTCTCAGATTTAAGAAGGATTCAATAAAGCAAATTATTTCAACGGTAAATTCTTTATCAATGCCTTTTTGTGACAAGAATCGGGGGTTGGTACACAAAGGTTGTCTTTTAATTGATAGTGTTGCTAAGAACTCCGGGCTTCGTCAATTTTGGCAAGAAAACTATTCTAGATATGAGGAAGCCGAAAGGGTTCTTTTAAAAAGTTATATGGATGGCAGTGTTTCATATGCAGCTGCACGGCAAGTTACAGAGCTATGTCCCACACTACCTCATTGTTGGTTTTTAGCAGGGTCTAAGACAAAATTACCCAAAGAAAAACAAAGGTGTTTCCAACGTGTTTTGGATTTAGTGCCTGGTTATGCAAAAGCTATGCGTAGTTATGCTCATGTAGTAGCAAGTAATTCTAAAGATCAAGCTACTTTCATTCTCTTAAGTTTTCTTGAGAAATATGAAGATACCTTCTCACGTAATATATTAAGGAAATGTTACTTAAACTTTGGAGAGGATTTCATTAATTGGGGGATGTATGAGAATGCGATTAAATTATTTCAATTAGCTACTGAGATGGAACCTTGGGGAGCATATGAATATATAGATTCGACCATTGCGCATTTACGTTTATCAATCATTTATTCAAAGCAACAGAGGTTAAAGGAAGCAGAGATAGAAATAAAAAAAGCAGAAGAGAAACAGAAAGAAGCTTTATTGTTTGGCTCAAAAAATAAAAGTATATTAGCTTCAATTTGGTATGCTTTTGGCTCAAATTATAAAAGATTTAATATGCTGGATAAAGCAAAAATAGAATTTGAGGGACTAATTAAATTTGTTCAAGAAGAAATTTCTTTTGAAAAATTTGAAATTATAGGCGGAGTTCATTTTCATTTAGGATGTATTTACCAGAAGATAGGAGATAGAGAAAAAGAGAAAAATCATTTCAAAGAATGTCTTCGATTTATTCCAGAGCATGTAAAAGCAAAAGAGAACTTAGAGGGTGTGTGAAAAGTCTCAAGGTGTTGCATCTTCTGTTCGATAATACTTAATATGTAGAGTTATCGAACATGGGAGGAGTGGCACGACCATGGAAAGAAGACGTTATCCGAGCGATTTAAGTGATAGGCAGTGGGAGCTGATTGAGTTTTTGATCCCACCTCCCAAAGCTGGAGGTCGCCCTCACAAGGTAGATATGCGAGAGACAATTAACGCGATTTTCTATCTTTTGAGGAGTGGATGCTCCTGGCGGATGCTCCCGCATGAGTTTCCACCGTGGGGAACAGTGCACTATTACTACCATCAGTTCCGCCTTGAGGGTGTATGGCAGCGGATTCACGATAGACTGCGAGAATAGGTGAGGGAAAAGAAAGGACGCGAAGCTACGCCCAGTGCAGCTATTGTTGACAGCCAGAGCGTGAGAACCACGGAAAAAGTGGGGTGCGTAGCTATGATGCGAGCAAAAAGATTAATGGCTGCAAATCGTCGTTTGATCAAATGGGTATCCATGCACTATGTTATAGCACAG
>JASEHU010000153.1 GCA_030018635.1 bacterium | reverse complement strand
TCTCCCTATTCTCCACTTCTCATTGCTTACACATTTTCATAATGAGAATTGCTGTATGGGAGGTATTCGGGAAATAGGCTTTTTGAGATTAAAAAGAAATAGCACACGGATGACACGGATTAGACAGATTTTTACAGATTCTTTTATCCGTGTTCTATTTACACCCACAAAAAAACACTTGCAAATCACCGCTATTTGTGATATAGTTAAAATCAGCATGAAAATCAGGGATTTGATTGACACACCACCGGTTAAAACGGTTATCCAATTAGAGGATGTGCGTCTAC
Source organism: bacterium (assembly GCA_030018635.1). Classification (GTDB taxonomy): domain Bacteria; phylum UBA9089; class CG2-30-40-21; order CG2-30-40-21; family SBAY01; genus SBAY01. Next base: position 5,340 of record JASEHU010000153.1, on the reverse strand, counting down.
AGGAGCAGGGGGTGCTTGAAGAACTGCTGACTTCCTTTGTTTTTACTGAGGAAGTGGGGTTTAATCTTGCGGTGCTGTTTGATGCCTTGAATAAATCCACAGGCACAGGCTGTTTCCTGAAAGGCAATTACGGCAGTGGGAAATCACATTTTCTGGCGGTGTTAGCCATTTTGTTGGAACATATGCCTTCGGTTGATAAAAAGGTTGCCTCCGAATACTTATTAAAAGAAAAACGATTTCTGACGGTTAAAATCCCATTGGTCCGTTACCCCAGCTCACTTAAATTAGAAGAGATTATCCTCTTCTCCATTGAGCAGGAATTAAGCCAGAAGACCTCCTCCCCGGTGATTTTAGCCAACCATAACCGCCTGATTACCGATTTCAATAAATATATCCTACCCCAACATCCGGAATTTCTCAAAGTCCGCACTCAGCCTCAGTGGGAGGAATTAATTCAAAATGACTCACTGACTGCGGCTCGGGAAATTGTCAATTACCTGAATACCCTTGAAACCGTTCCCCTCAGGTATCATTATGACCGGGAAGATGCCTTTGAAAAGATAAAGGCAGAACTCAAAGGTGATGGGTTAGTTTTACTTATCGATGAGCTTTCGGAATTCCTCAAGGCAAAGCCAGGGACAGCCTCTTTTAATGAGGATGTGCGTTACCTGCAATACCTGGGTGAGCGGGCAACTCAAGAGCCACTCTGGATAATTGCCTCTTTGCAGGAGGGGATTGAAGAAATCGGCTATTTAGAGGAGGCGTTGTTTAACCGCATCAAAGACCGCTATCCAAAACGGCTTACTCTTTCCTCACGCCACATCGAAGAATTGATTGAAAAAAGGCTGATTATCAAAAAACAAGGTGCCTCGGCACACATCAGTCAGGTCTATACTTATTTTACTCACACCTTCCCACACTTAATCTTAGATAAGGAGAAATTCATTCAACTCTACCCTCTTCATCCTTCGACCATCCGTATGTTAGAAGGGTTATCCTTACTTTTCTCCCAGCATCGTGGGGTGGTTGATTACATTCATTACCAGGTTGCCGGCGACCCAAGCCGCCAGATTGAAGGGATGCTGGACAAACCTATTGAGACACTCCTTACGCCTGAGACCATCTTTGACCATTTTGCCCACCGCATCAAGGAGACGGTTGAGATTGCACCTTATTACAATGTTGCCTTTAGTTATTTTCAGCGGGAACTCCCCGAACTCTTTAAAAAAGAATTTGACCAGAACATTGCCTTAAAATTGGTTAAACTCCTGATTCTAACCGAACTTTCACCATTAGAAAAAAGGCATACTATTCGTGAATTAACCAATATGCTTGTGCAGAAGGTAACGGATATAGAAAGCGGGTTGAATTATGATTATATCAAAGAGGCGATTTTAGATAGACTACTCTTAGAGTCGGCCTATATTAAAAGTGAGCCTGCCCAAAACCCATTAGAGACCATTTATTACCTTGACTTAGAGGCAAATATCAATCAGCTCATTGCTCGCTATACCAAAGAAATTATTAAGGAATTGCGGACTAAGGAGCAGAGTTATTTAGAGTTACTAAAGGTTATTAACCCCTCATATTTGCCTTTAGCCGGTTTAGCCGAAGGCAGGCAAAAACGATTTATTCGCTGGGAAAATACATCTCGCGAAGGGGTAATCATCCTGCGTGATTTGCGCTACATCTCTTTAGGCGAGATGGAATTACTTCATCAAAGCCTGCTCCAGCAGGAGACGGATTTTGCCCTTTTAATGGGACTGCCTGTTTTTGTCGATGAGCAAAAGGAATATATGACTAAATTATTGAGTTATCAGCCGATGGATGTCTTTTCGCAGAATATTGTTGTCTGGCTACCTACTTATTTAACCCCGCAGGATGAGGATTATTGTTTTACCACCTACAGCCATCAGACACTTCTGCAAAGATGCCAGAATAATGACCCGCATCAAATCCTGCCTGTATTGAGCAAGATTGTAGAAAAGGAACTGCCCAGGGTGCGTGAAATCCTGACTGAGGTTTATTTTGGGGGTAGTTTGTTTAACGTCCAGGGAGAGACAAGGACTTCGCTCAAGGATTTGGGTTATCCTGCCTTTGAGCATTTGCTAAAAACCATATTCAGTCCACTGCTATCGTTTTGTTATCCCAAACATACCGAGATTATGCCTTATACGGATTATATCACCCAGCATACTGTAGAAACGCTCTGGACAGAATTCATCATTGCCGAAAAGATTACCCTTAAACAGGCACAGGACAAGGATGTGCAAAATAGTATCGAAACGGTTGTTATTCCCCTGGGACTGGCTAAAAAAACCGCTAATTATTTTAGCCTGAATGTCGAGCCGACTAAAAATGAATTAATCACCGATTATTTAGCCCATCTTTTGCCGGGTAAAAGGATAAAACTTGAAAATCTTTACTGGCGACTGCGTAAAAGCCCCTGGGGAATAGACAGACACCGCTTTAATCTCCTGACCTCATGCCTGATTCATACAGGCTACCTGACCCCTTACAAGGAAGGACGCATCAGCCCTTTTCCTTCTCCGGCAAAACTTTATTCGTTTGGGCTTGACGAGTTGGGTGAAGGGAAATTATTGGAAAAGGAGTATATCGAGCTTCTGCCTCTTGGCAATTTTATCTGGGGTGAGATGAATATTACGCCCTTTACCTTGATTACCCAACGCCAGCTCTGGGATGAGGCATTGAAATTCAAATCAAAAACCGACATCAGCCAATTGGCAAAGGTCTATACCCGTTTTAGCGATTATTCGGCATTTCAATCACTTAAAGTGGATGAAATCACTAAAATTATCTCGTCAATAGAGGGTTTTTTGGATGAGATTAAGACAAGTTATGATTCTAAAAATGGCTTAGAGCGGATTCTTTATTATCTTCAGGAACATAATGAGATTAATAAGGATTATACCGCCTTCCAGAATCTATTAACCTTCTTTTCTCAATACGCCCAGGAGTATAACCGCATTTATAATTACATCCATCATTCACAACTCTTTATCCCGGCTAATGAAAAATTCGAGTATCTGAGGCAGAAAAAGGATAAAATAGACCTGACCAATTTAAGCAAGATTATTTTTAATGGAGAATTTGAGGATGTGCAAAGCGATTATGGTGCGTTTGTTACTGCTTTTGTGGAGGTTTATAGCCAGCATCACCAGGATTATTATGCTCAAGGCTATTTTAGCCAGATAAAGGGATTTCGGCAGGAATTAGAATACAACCTCTTGGAGCGGCTGTCAAAACTCAACCTGATTTCGGTAGAAAATGACCTGGTTCTGATAGAGCGGATGCTTTCTCCTGGGCAAATGGAGTGCAAGAAGAGGTTAAACGAAGAGCTTGAACTTAAGCCGATTTGTAGTTGTCAATATCGATTAGGACAGGAGGGCTGTTTCCCAAATCTAAAAGAGGTGCGGGTAAAAATACGCAGTGGGATTGTGGAATATATTCAGGCACTTAAAGAGCCAGGCATCCGTGGCCCACTCGAAAGCCACATCCGTGGTTTAAGTGAACTCGGTCGTCAGGAGGCAGAGGATTTAAAAAAACTTATTCAATTGGATATTACTAATCAGGAACGGTTAATTACCCAGTTACGCTATCTTTTGACCGATAATCTGGTTGTTCAATTAAATCAGGCACTGGAAGGTAGACAACTGATTGTTAAGCGAAATCTGGAGGATTTGATTGACAGGATTGAAAAGCGCAAATTCCCAAAGGCAAAATTAAGGAAATGCTTTGAGGATTGGTTGGATGGTGGTGAAAAACTTGCCGAAGAGGTTTATATCGCGGTTAACTCAAGAAAAACAGATTTTCAGTATGCCGGCTTGCAGGAGATTATCAAGGAAGAGGACGATAGGTTTTTAGCCGGTTTTTGGGCGATCTGTGCCCTGGCTCAACATAAAACCGTAGAGGAACTCAAGCAAAGCCTATTTTTACGCACCGCCTACCAGATTGATGTCTATCGGTTGGATGAGGTTATCCACAAGGGTGCGGAATTAAAAAAACAACCACAAATTACAAATCAATTAGAGGCCGCCGAGCAGAAAATAAAAGACCAAAATCAGACGGAACAATTTTTAAAGGAACTGAATCTTGTGACCAGGACTACTGAGGAGTTGTTGCAAATAATTGCTCGTGAAGGAATATTTCAATTCGTGTCTAATGAGGCAGTTAGGTTATTGCTGACCCACTTGTTGACAGAGGAAGGTAGGCAACAACCGTTAAATATTGAGTGTCCACGGCCAGATTGGGAAACGCACATTCAAATGGCAAATGACCTGTCCAATCTGCTAACGAGGATGGAGTCCTACCCGTCGGAAATGGATATTTTTAATGCCTACATCGACCATATTTCGCCCGTTAACTTTTTGATAGAGCGGCTGGCCTCTAACAATTTCCGTGAGGGGATTTTGCTCGATAACACGCTCAAGGAATTAAGGCAGAATGTCCATCAACTAACTAAGGGGTACCAGCAGCGGTTTTCGGAAGAGCTGTCAAGGCACAAGCATTGGACAACGGCTGATTTCCTTAAACGGATATTCAATCCCACTTGGGCAAAATATCCGCAGGCAACCTGTTTCATCCTTATCTTAGATGGCGGCCGCTGGGACATTGTTGAGTATCTTTTGCCGGTTCTAAAAGCCTGCCTGCCCAATCACGAATTATCCTCAATAACCCCATTAGAGGCACTTGAGCCAACAACTACTGAGATTAATCGTCAGGCACTGGTAGGAACATTATTAGAAGAAGAGGAGAAAGTTGCCTTTTATACTTATGGGGAGGGGATAAACAAGCGGGAGGAAATCGGGCAGGCATTGATTGATGAAAAACCTATCAAGGTGCTTAACTTCAATTTTATTGATTCGCGGCTTCATACGGCGGTGCTTGAACTTCCCGTTTTTTACGAGGAACTCGCCCTGGAGCTAAAAGCCAATATCCTGCCCTATTTCAAAAATTTACCCACCCAAAGCCTGATTTTCATGCTTTCCGACCACGGCTTTTTATACCAGCCCTCAAAAAAGGAGCCCTACACCCACGGCGGTGCCTCAGCCTTTGAAAAAATCATTCCCTGCGAGGTATGGCTGCCGAAGGTAACCGCTGATAATTGTAGAGTAGAGCAATGGCGTAGTGAGGTTTTCGGTGCACGCATCTACTAATCTCCTATTTCCATCGCCCCCTCATCAAACCGTGCGTGAGGTCAGTCCTGAAAAGTAAAAAATCTTCGCACAAAAACTTCCTGAAATAATCTAATCTTTTATCCCTCCAAAACTTTTTTAAAAAAATATTTGTATTTTTACTCTTTTTATGGTATAATCATAA
>JASEHU010000152.1 GCA_030018635.1 bacterium | reverse complement strand
TCCTGAATTCTGACTACTGGAGCACCCACAATATCAAATGTTATGAACCACTATTCTATTTGAGGTTGAAAATGTCACATACCAATTTTGTCCATTTACATGTCCATTCTGAATATAGCTTATTGGATGGTGCCATAAAAATCCGTGATTTGGTGCAAAAGGCTCATGAATACAAAATGCCTGCCGTGGCTATCACCGACCATGGAAATATGTTTGGTGCCATTGAATTTTATCAACAGGCATATTCAGCCGGCATAAAACCTATTATTGGTGCCGAGGTTTATATTGCCCCTAAAGACCGCCACGATAAAACTCAAATAAGAGGATTAACCGAATCTGCTTATCATGGGACATTGTTAGTCAAGGATATGGCCGGGTATCGTAATTTAATCAGGCTGGTCAGTCTTGGTTATTTAGAAGGATTTTACTATAAACCACGAGTGGACAAAGAACTCTTGACCAAATATCATGAAGGCTTGATTTTCTTGAGTGGTTGCGTCAAGGGAGAAATCCCTGTGCTTTGCAAAAAGCAAAGATATGATGAGGCGAAGAAAAAAATCCTGGATTTTCAAAAGATATTTGGCGCTGGGAATTTTTACCTGGAACTATCAGACAATAACCTCGAGGGACAAAAACAAATAAATGAGTATTTGATTCAAGAATCGAAGAAACTTGGGATTCCCGTGGTGGCGACTAATGATGTTCATTACCTTTACCAGGGTGATTTCAAAAGCCATGATGCACTTCTTTGTGTGCAGACAAATAAAAATATCGAGGATAAAGACCGGCTTAAATTCTCATCCGACCAATTTTATTTTAAGACCCCACAAGAAATGACCGCCTTGTTTGCCCATGTCCCGGAGGCTATAACCAATACCATCGAGATTGCCAAACACTGTAATTTAGAATTGGAATTTGGCTGTCTCCACCTGCCGCATTATGAGGTAGAAAAAGGTTATGAATTAGAGAGTTATCTGCGTAAATTGTGCTATGAAGGGCTTGAAAACAGGTATCAGGCCATCACCGATGATATAAAAAACCGATTAGAGTATGAATTAAAAATAATCATTCAGATGAAATATACGGAATACTTTTTGATTATCTGGGATTTGATACAATATGCCAGAGGCAAACATATCCCAGTAGGTCCTGGTCGGGGTTCTGCCGCCGGCAGTATTGTCGCTTATGCCCTGGGAATTACGGATATAGACCCGCTGAAATATAATTTACTCTTTGAGCGGTTTTTAAATCCTGAGCGGGTAAGTATGCCGGATATCGATTTGGATTTCTGTTATGAACGACGGGAAGAAATTATCGAATATGTCGCCAATAAATATGGTAAAGAGCGTGTTTCCCAGATTATTACCTTTGGAACAATGATGGCTAAGGCGGCCATCAGGGATGTTGGCCGAGTGCTGAACATCCCTTACGCTGAGGTTGACCGTATGGCTAAATTAATCCCGAATGAATTGAATATTACCTTAGCGGCGACATTGGAGCGGGTACCTGAATTTAAAAACTTGGCGGAAAGTAAAGAAGGGAATCAATTAATCAATATCGCCATGAGATTAGAGGGATTAACCCGCCATGCCTCAACTCACGCCGCCGGTATAGTCATCTCCCGTGAACCGTTAATCAATATCGTTCCACTCTATAAAGACCCGAAAACAGAAGGAATAACTACCCAATATGATATGAGTTCCATAGAGAAAATAGGTCTGTTGAAAATGGATTTTTTGGGCCTGAAAACATTAACCTTGATTGAGGATGTCCTTGAAAATATCGAAAGGACAAAAAATATCAAGATTAAAATCGAAGATATTCCTTTAAACGATAAAAAATCATATCGACTTCTATCCAGTGGTGAAACAATAGGGACATTTCAGTTAGAATCCTCCGGGATGCGGGATTTATGCCGCAGACTTAAACCGGATGTCTTTGAAGACCTGATTGCCTTAGTCGCCCTTTATCGGCCGGGCCCCCTGGGCAGTGGCATGGTGGATGAGTTTATAAAAAATAAACAAGGTGGAAAAATTCGGCACCTTCATCCATTATTAAAACCAATATTAGAGGAGACTTATGGAGTTATTGTTTATCAGGAACAGGTCATGCAAATTGCCAGCACCCTCAGTAAATTTACCTTAGGACAGTCCGATGAACTCCGCCGGGCAATGAGTAAAAAAATACCGGAAAAGATGGAAAAGATGCGGGAACTTTTTATTGTTGGTGCCCATAAAAATGGGGTAGATAAGGATGTGGCCGGTAATATCTTTGAATTAATGGCTAAATTCGCCGAATATGGATTTAATAAATCCCATTCAGCCGCTTATGCCCTGATTTCCTATCGCACCGTCTATCTCAAAACCCATTTCCCGCTTGAATTTATGGCTGGATTGCTGACCAATGAACTGGGCAATACCGATAAGATAAGCTTTTATATTGCCGAATGTAAAAAGATGGGTATCCAGATTCGACCACCGGATATTAATGAATCCTATGCTGATTTTACAGTTTTAACCGGTTTGGAAGTAGGAGGAACAATTAGATTTGGGCTGAATGGTATAAAAAATGTCGGCAGTGGCGCTATTGCCTCTATTATAAATGCCCGGCAATCAAAAGGAAAATTCACCTCTTTGTATGATTTTTGTGAGCGAGTGGATTTAAGGTTGGTCAATAAAAGGGTGCTGGAGAGCCTGATTAAATGTGGTGCCTTTGATTCAACAGGGGTAAAACGCAGTCAGTTGTTTCAAATATTAGACCATTGCCTTGAGGTAGGCGCTACGGTCCAAAAGGATGAGGCCAGCGGACAGGGTGGGCTGTTCGATGATATGGAAGAGTTTAAGCAAACATACCAGGAATTGCCGGATATCCCTGAGTGGTCTGAGGCTAAATTGCTGAAATTCGAGAAGGAATTATTAGGAATTTATATTACCTCGCATCCATTAGCTAAATATGAAGAGGAGATTAAAAAATATGCCACCGCGACAACTATTTCATTAAGGGAATTTAAGGATAAAAGCCAGGTGACCCTTGGTGGGCTGGTTGAATCGGTTAAACAGATAACCACTAAGAATGAAAAGCAAATGGCTTTTATTTCCTTAGAAGATACGGTTGGTAGTGTTGAGGTCGTGGTTTTTAGCGATATATTCGAGAAATTTGGGGATAAGTTAAGACAGGATACCCTTGTTTTGGTTAAGGGAACGGTCAATTCCCAGGATGGGAAAAACCCCAAGATTATTGCCGAGGAGGTTGTCGAACTGGCTTCGGCAGAGGCGGAATTTTCTAAGGTGCTTCATCTTAAAATCGATGAGTCGATAGATGAAAAAACACTTTTGCAATTAAAAGGCTTATTGAATAAATTCAGAGGAAATTCAAGTATCTATATCCATACCATAGACAAAACAAAAGAAACGGTAATCATTCCCAGCCTAACTCTAAAAATCAAGGCAAATAATGAATTGGTTAAGGGCATCGAAAGCCTGATCGGCAACGGTAAGGTATGGCTGGGGAGAAGTTAGGGCAAATGGAAAATTGAAATTGGAAATTGGAAATTAGGCTTACAAGTTCTCTCCCCAATTTCTAATTTCCAATTTCCAATTTCTAAAAGAAATCACAAGGAAAACGATAAAATGAACCGTCCCAAATTTTTCTTGACATTTTACCCTTTTTATGCTATAAAAATAGATGAGGTGATGAAAATGAAAAAATTAAGGATATCAAAGGAAAAAGGAATCGCTTTACTTGTGGCTTTGCTGGTTGTTCTGGTTTTATTAGCCTTAGGCGGGGTCTATTTATTGATTAGTCAGACAACAATTAAACAGACTACCCTGGATGAAGGCTATGTGAGTTCTTTATCCATAGCCGAGGCAGGGGCAGAACGCGCTATCTGGAAGATAAAGAATGAGTGGGTAAATAATAACCTGGTCTGGACAACCGGCTTTGGTTGTGAAACAAGTCCTGTAGAAATAAAAGATGGGAATGTAAAGGTTGGGTCGTATTATGTTTATGTGGAAGATTTGGGAAGAAGTACCGGTTTTGGTGGCACACAAACACGGAAATTAAAGATTACATCTACCGGCAGAAAAGGTAAGGCTGGACAAATAGAAATAGGTAGTGCAGTCAGAGGTGTAGAGGTAATTGCCGAACTGATAGGTGAAGGACCTCTTCCGGCAACCTCAGATGTATTTGATTATGCCTACTTTCTTAATAACTGGGGCTGGTGGCATTATGGAGGCGGTAATGTAGGACAGGTACCGCGGGAATGGGTAAGAGGTGATATGCGGTCTAACGGAAGATTTGATTTCTGGCCTGCGTGGAGTTTTAATCAGGCTCCTCGTGTGGATGGTCATGTCTATGCCAATCTTGCCATTGATGAACGATTTAATTATACTCCTTATCATTCACATCTCCGTGGTGCGGCTGGAACCAGTGATAAATACTGGTCTATTTTTACGCTTCCCGGACAAGGTGAAATTGTCTACCCCCCACGTCGTGAACCTGAAAATTTACCTTATCAACATCCTAACGCCGGAAAAGGGCATATGCCTAATTTGCAAAATCCTCAATATTATCGCGACTTAGCTACCGGAACACTCAAGGCATATTATCCTGATGAAGTAACAATTTATGGGATATATGGTGATGACGAAACTTACAAGGGTGTCCCGGTTCAGAGTATAGTCTTAGAAGGAAGACCAACTAAACCAATAGAGTTAAATGGTAATGTCTATGTAGAACGAGATGTGATTATTAAGGGAGATGTTATAGGACAGGGAGCTATCTATGCCGGTAGAAATATCTATATTGCCGATAACATCGTTTATAAAAATCCACCCATTATGTTAGATGATACCGCAATTGCCGGTTATTTTCCAAAAACAACGCAAGCGAATTATTTCCCTTCTGAGACGGAAATATTTGCCTGGCAGCAGGCAAATGCATGTAAAGATATTTTAGCTCTGGCATCAAGGGAAAGTATTGTTTTGGGTGATTATACACATTCACGATGGTATTCTGATTCCTGGCTATTTGGTATGGGCAGTGAGGATGTCGGCAAAGATGGCATTCCGGATACGGATGATGAAGGAGAAGATGATGGACAGTTTGGGAAGACTGGTTGGGATAAAAATTATGAAGACATTGATGAAGATGGTGTATTCGATTGCGTTCATAATGGCTCTAAAGGGCAGAATTATAATTGGTCAGATGTTACTGTTACCGGACAAAATAGTAAAAGTTCAGATAGCCTTAATTATCCTGGCAAAGAATTTGGTAATCGGGGCAGTGTTAACCAGTATAGCAGATTTTCTCCTTATAGCGTTGCCCAAATAGATGGTATTTGCTATACACAACATTTTATAGGTGGGATTCTTAATAATCCGGTTTCTAATGGTGCATTAATTTCAAAGGATGAGGCAATGGTCTATTGGACTAAATTTATCTGGAATTATGACTATAGAATTCACTCCAGGTATCGAAATGACCCGAACTGGCCTATTAATTTAAGCCTACCTCCTACACAAGGAGGAATTACTACGGCCAGTATAAATATTATTAGTTGGAAGGAGGTAAAGCCATAAAAAACGGGATGGTTCACTCTTGTTTGAAATTTTGCGGTTAAAAAATGGAAAATAGAAATTGGAAATTAGAAATTAGGAAGAAATTC
>JASEHU010000151.1 GCA_030018635.1 bacterium | reverse complement strand
CCCAAAAGGGAGGTGGAGGCCTATTTTGGCCGTCGTCCAAAAGTAGCCACACCCTCTACCAATCATTACATTTTCCAACACCGTCATATTGGCAAATAAACGGATATTTTGAAAGGTTCTGGCTATGCCTGATGAGATTATTTGATGAGATTTATGGTGACTAATATTCTTGCCACGAAAGACAATTTCACCTTTATCAAGAGGGTAGACACCTGTGATTAAATTAAACAAGGTAGATTTACCGGCACCGTTAGGGCCTATCAGCCCAACTACCTCGTTTGCCTTAACCACGATGTCCACTTCCGACAACGCCGCTAACCCACCAAAATATTTTGTAACTGAATTGATTTGTAATAACATTAAAAAATTTATAGGTCTTATAAGTCCTATATGACCTATTCCTTATTCCTTTTCCTTTGTGTGTAATTCCAAAGCCCGTCGATTTGATCGCAATATTCCTTCTGGCCGAAAGATAATAACGGCAATCATTATCATTCCAAAGATGAGCATGCGGTAATCGACGAATTTTGTCCCTAACACAGGTCGTAAAATCTCAGGAATACCTACCAATAAAAAGACACCTAATATTGCCCCGGCGATATTTCCCATGCCGCCGATGACGAGCATCGAAACCAAAAGAACCGATTCCCAGAAGGTGAACATCTCCGGTGAAATAAAGCCAATCCAATGAACATATATGGCCCCGGCTAAGGCACCAAACATACCACTTAAGACAAAGGCTACTGATTTAATTTGCGGGACATCTATCCCTGATAATTTTGCCGCTAATTCATCTTCACGGATAGCGACTAATGCCCTGCCGATACGGGAGTGTTCTAATCGGTAACTGGTTATAATCGTGCCGAGCAAAAAGAAAAGAATCAAATAAAGAAAAAGCAAATCATCCTTAAACACCAATGAAAACAGGCGTATTTCGGCTATTCTTTCACCCGCCCGTGGTAATCCCTTAGGCCCATTGGTTAACCAATCGAAATTATTGGCTATCAACCGAACAATCTCGCCAAAGGCTAAGGTAACAATAGCCAGATAATCACCTCGCAGGCGCAAGACAGGTGCCCCAACCAAATAGCGGATAAAACCACCCAAAAACAGGCTTATGGGCAAGGTTATCCAGAATGGTATTCCCTTGATACTCAATAACGCCGCGCTATAGGCACCAATAGCACAAAAAGCCATAAATCCTAAATCAAGCAGTCCAGTGTATCCAACCGTAATATTAAGCCCGACACATAAAATGCAATAAATACCTACCAGTCCGGCTACATGGATGGCGTAATAATTACCACAGTTGTATCCTGCTAAAGGTAATATAATCAGAAGTAATAAAATTATTATCCAGATTATGGAACGGTTTATTTTCATCGTTTTTCCTGTGAAATTAGAGATTTGGAAATGAAAGTCGAAATTAGAAATTGGAAATTAGAAAGTAGGACTTCTCGTTTCTTCTTTCTCCCCAATTTCTAATTTCTAATATCGAATTTCATTTCTCCCCTCAGTTTCCAATTCATATCTTTTCCGTTACCTCTTCACCAAATATGCCGGTAGGTCTAAAAAGGAGCACGAGTATCAGGATGACGAAGGCAATTACATCCTTATTCTCCGAGGATATGTAACCTGCGGCCAATGCCTCGACTATGCCGAGGATAAACCCACCGAGCATAGCACCTTTGATATTGCCAATGCCACCCAGCACAGCGGCGGTAAAAGCCTTTATACCCGGCAAAAAGCCCATATTATATTTTATACTGCCATAATACAGCCCATTCAATACCCCTGCTATCCCACCTAATCCGCCGCCAATCAAAAAAACCAATGAAATAACGGTGTTGATATTGATACCCATTAACTGGGCAACGGTATGATTTTCGGCCACGGCACGCATTGCCTTACCTAACTTAGTTCTGGAAATGAAAATTCTAAGGATAATCATCAGCAAGATAGCCAAACCAAAGATAAAAATCTGTAATGAACTTATCTGCACACCAAAAAGATGGAATTGCCTTATGGGTAATTTTTCCGGGTAGGGTTGAGATTGGGCACTAACGGTCAGCATAACCAGGTTTTGTAAAAATATAGAGACCCCAATGGCACTTATCAAAGGTGCAAGTCGGCAGGCTTTCCGCAACGGTTTATAGGAGAGTCTTTCTACCATAACGGCTAACAGTCCTGCCCCCAGCATAGACAAAATGAATATAATCAAAAAATATGCCGGCAGGAATTGAGGAGCAAATATAGGAAGGCAGGAAAGCATCCAGAAACCAATGTAGGCACCAACCATAAAAATCTCACTGTGGGCAAAATTTATCATGAGCAATATGCCATAAACCATCGTGTAACCTAAGGCAAACAAGGCATAAATACTGCCCAGGGTTAAACCATTGACTAATTGTTCGATGAACATAGCGCCTCTTTAAGATTGAAGATTGGAAATTGGAAATTGGAAATTGGAAAGAAAAGACCCCAATTACTCATCTCTATTCGCAATAAACAAATTTACCATCTTTAACCTGGTAGATGCTGATAGTTTTATTAAGGGTATCACCTTTTTCATCGAAGGTAGTTTCACCCAAAATACCAGCATATTTAATTTTAGATACATAATCAACTATTTTCAAGGGTTCTTTGTTGGTTTTTTCGATTGCCTCTATAAGCATACCAGTCGCTTCATAGGTATATGGGTCATAAGGCTGCATATCCACTTCAGGATATTTTGCCTTGAATTTATCCATAAACGTCTTTGCTGCTGGTAGGTTCTCCGGCGGCATACCTATCATTGAGGCATAATCGCCTTCTGTAGATTTACCCCCAATTTTAATATACTCGGGAGTAAATATGCCATCGCCGCTAACCACAGGCACTGGTAAGCCTAATTCCTTTGCTTGCCTGGTAATCAAACCGCATTCGCTATACATACCTCCAAAGTAGAGTATTTGAGGCTTTTCATTTTTTATCCGCACGAGGAGTGCCCTGAAATCTTTATCACCAATGTTAATCCCATCGAAACTCATTATTTTGCCCCCTCGTGATTCGAACTGTTTTTTGAATTCCTCAGCCAGACCCTGACCATAAGCGGTTTTATCATGAATCACCGCCGCTGTAGTCATTTTCAGTTTGTCAAGGACATAATTGGCACCAAAACTCCCTTGAACATCGTCGGTGGTACAGACACGAAATACATTTTTTAACCCCTGCAGGGTTAATTTAGGATTAGTTGAGGCCGGGGTCATCATCAGTAAATTGCGTTTGGCATAGATTTGACTTGCCGGAATTGAACAACCACTGTTGAGATGTCCAATCACCCCAACTATTTTTGTATCGGAAATGACCTGATTAGCCACATTCACAGCCTCTTTCGGGTCTGCCCTGTCGTCAAACGCGGCTAATTCAAGTTTTATCCCCCCAAGTTTGCCTGTGGCATTAGCCTCTTCCACCGCCATTTCCGCTCCTCGTTTCATCCCCTGTCCCATAGCCGCAATATCCCCGGTCAGAGGGCAAACTACAGCTATCTTGATAATTTTTTCACCTTCCGGTACCTGACCACACCCAACAACACCTGTTAAAATCCCCAACACTACCAATAAACTTCTAAACATAATTTTTTACCTCCTTCTAAAAAAATATAGGTCTTATAAGTTCTATAAGACCTATTCTTTTTCTTAAATTATTCTCAATATAGATGGATTTCTTTGAGTAGATAGGGTTTTGAGTTCACTTATGATATTCACATATTCGTCTACCCCACCCTGGATACCTTTTTCGCGTCGCTCTTCCTCGGTTATTTTAATCCTTCTCCCAATGACAGGTCCTATGCCTGTAGATTCTCCAAATTGGTCGGTCAATTCTACAATAGCCAGGCTCTCATCAAATACGGTCATATGTTGAAGTTTTCGACAAAGAACAGGTTGCCACTCCTTAAATTCATTTCTTGAAATTACAATAATCTCCGCCCGATTAGACTCACTGATTAATTCTCTGCGATGGCTTCGAATAATTTCCTTGACGCGGTCTTTGCTAAATGTATCTTTGGACATAACAAAAAAACGATATACCTTTATCTGTCGGTCTCTGCGTTGTAAGAGTTCCTTATTGATGGCTAACATTCTCTGGTGAAATCCTTCGGCTTTCCATCGCTCAACCCAAAAATCCACACAAACTAATTCCTTTTGCACCTCTTCTGATTCCTTCAGAAGAAGATTATACAATTCCCGTTTATCATCTACCGAGCACCAACCTTTATCAGCCATATCTTTAGCTCTACGCAGCCATTTGGACATTCCATCTTCAATAAGGGATACTTCTCGAATCGCAATTTTGTGTAAATATGGGTCATCGATACTATCTGCAATTTTTCTTAAATCCTCCATTGAATTAAACCTCCTTTATCTTCCTCCAAGAATAGGTCATACAAGAATAGGTTATATAGGACATATATGACTTATTCTTCTATTATTAATTTTTAATTATATTTCTTGCCTTTTCTCTTGCCCATGTATCTGCCATTAGAATTTCATCCAATGTCGGGCTTTCAATTATTTTGTGTGTCCCCATCACCTTTTTAATAATCTTGGGAATATCAGTGAATTTTATCTCCTTATTCAGGAATTGTTGCACGGCTATTTCGTTAGCGGCATTAAGCACCGCAGGTCCAGTTCCTCCTTTTGTTACTGCTTCGTAACTATAGGATAGACATGGGAATTTATCTAAATCTGGTTCCTGAAAGGAAAGCATCCCAATCTGAGTTAAATTCAAACCGGATAATACCCCGGCTAATCTTTCCGGATAAGACAGGGCATAAGCAATTGGAATTCGCATATCCGTAACCGACATTTGGGCTAAAATCGAGCCGTCCACAAACTCTACCATCGAATGAATTATGGATTGTGGATGAATAACCACCGTAATATCCGAAACAGGAATATCGAATAGATAATGCGCCTCTATGACCTCAAGCCCTTTATTCATCAAGGTAGCCGAGTCCACCGTGATTTTTTTACCCATTTGCCAGGTAGGATGTTTAAGGGTCTCCTCCAGGGTAATGGTTTCTAAATCCATTCTTTGTCGAAAGGGCCCACCTGAGCCGGTGAGGATAATTTTTTTAACCGTACCAGGGGCTTTACCTTCTAAACATTGGAATATAGCATTATGTTCGCTATCCAGGGGTAAGATTTTAACCCCATTTTGTCTGGCCAGCTCCATAACTATCCTGCCCGCCATAACCAATGCCTCTTTGTTCGCCAGCCCAATTTGCTTTTTAGCCTTAATTGCCTCAAGCAATGGTATTAACCCCGCTGACCCGACGATCGCACAGATGACTAAATCTACATCAGCCTGACAGGCAACCTTAATTAACCCGGCCTGTCCTCCAACTACCTCACCCGGATAACCCTTTAACCTTTCAGCTAAAATCCCTGTCTTTTCCTCATCGGCTAAGCAAACTATCTTTGGATTGAATTGGCGAACCTGCTTCTCTAACAAATCCACATTTTTATCAGCGGTTAAGCCAACTACCTCAAAATGTTGTTGAAATTTCGAAATTACCCATAAGGCATTTGTACCAATAGACCCGGTAGAACCTAAGATAGCAACCTTTTTCACTACTCCCCCTATTCAGATATCAGAAGTTAGAAGGGAGAAGAACCTCTCTAAATGTAGAATATTGAATGTAGAATGTAGAATTATGAAGTTTTAGTATTTTTCCTG
>JASEHU010000150.1 GCA_030018635.1 bacterium | reverse complement strand
GACTCCTGGATTCTATCATAGATACCCCCAATATCAAATGGAATGACCCACTATTAATCAAATTATTACTCACATAACATTAATCTATTATTTCCCTGATAAGCATAAAGCATTCTACTACCTTTTTCCCTACCTCTAATCCGCGTTTTTTCGCATAAATAGTTACCGCCTCGATTGACCTTGGATGAGGAAATGGTCGCAATTCACTTTTGTAGGCCTTCATCGCTTGTATTTTAAGAGGTAATACATCTGAAATGTCAACAAAGATATTAGGCATAAATTGATTGGTGATGATGGGGGCATTCCATTCCGAAGAAGATGGGGTTTCGTAAATAAGCACCCTTTTGATAGGTGAATTCAATCCGGGTCGGACTGCAACCATAGTCGATTCAAAGGCCAACCGATGGTCTTTATTTACATCCCCCCAATGATGTGTATAAACAATATCAGGTAAAAGATTAACAATACATTCTTCAATTGGCTGATTGACCTCCGAATGGGCAATAGTGTCTAATTTCATATCCGGCAGATTAAAGAAGAATACCTTTTTTATTCCTAAAATTTTAGCCGCTTTCAATGTTTCCTTTTTCTTCTGCTCGATTAAATTAGTCAATGAGATTTTATCCCGTGTATTACGATACTGCGTTGTTACACCTTCGGTAAGCATACAGACATACACCACATCCCCACATTGAACATGCTTAACTATTGTCCCACCAACTCCATACACCTCATCATCCGGATGTGCGGCAATAACTAATACCTTCAAATTACCTTTTACCTCCTACTATCACTTTCCTTTTTCCCAAAAAATAGTATACCAGATTTTTTAATTAAACGCAACAAAAAAGAGAAGTAAACAGAAATACCCTCAAAAAATCCTTGACAGGAACTTAAATATTGGGTATAATTATACCAAGGGGTGATTGAAGGATGAATAAATTAAACGGGGCACAAATCTTAGTTGAATCGTTAATTAAAGAAGGTGTAGAGGTGATATTTGGTTATCAAGGAGGGTCAGTCTTGCCTATCTTTGATGTCTTATATGATGCACCTATTAAATTTATTATGGTTAGACATGAACAGGGTGCGGCACATGCGGCTGATGGATATGCCCGCTCTACCGGTAAGGTAGGGGTGTGTCTGGCTACTTCAGGACCCGGGGCAACTAATTTGGTTACCGGCATTGCTACTGCATATATGGATTCTATCCCTATGGTTGCCTTGACAGGACAGGTCCCGACACCTATGATTGGTAATGATGCCTTTCAGGAGGCGGATATTGTTGGAATTACACGACCCATTACCAAACATAATTATTTAGTTAAGAAACCGTCAGATCTGGCTCATACCGTCAAGGAGGCGTTTCATATTGCCTCAACCGGCAGACCAGGACCCGTTCTTATTGATTTACCTAAGGATGTAAGCACAGGGATAGCGGAATATAAATACCCGGACAAGATAGAGATTCGGAGCTACAACCCAACCTATTGCGGACATCCCGGACAGATAAAGAAATCTGCCGAACTGATTAGTGAGGCTAAAAAACCGGTTATCTATGCCGGTGGTGGTGTGCTTACCTCTGGTGCGTCACGGGAACTTATAGAATTAGCCGAAAAAACCTCTATCCCGGTAACGACTACCTTGATGGGATTAGGTGGATTCCCCGCAACACATCCGCTATTTTTAGGTATGTTGGGTATGCATGGCACCAAGTATGCTAATTTTGCTATGGTTGAAACGGATTTAATCATTGCTATTGGGGCGAGATTTGACGATAGAATAACAGGTAAATTAGATGAATTCGCTACCAACTCTACCATTATTCATATTGATATTGACCCGGCATCTATCAGTAAGAATGTAAAAGCCCACCTCCCGATTGTAGGGGATGTCAGGTGTGTTTTAACGGAATTAAACAAGATAGCCCAGCCGCCGGAGATTACATCATGGCTTAAAAAAATAAATGAATGGAAGGAAAATCATCCATTGACTTATAAAAAAGGGGATGGTTGCCTCAGACCACAATTTATTATCGAGGAGATTGGCAAGGTTACCCAGGGTAAGGCTATTATTACGACTGAGGTAGGACAAAACCAGATGTGGGCGGCACAATATTATAAATGTGATTACCCACGACATTTCCTGTCTTCCGGTGGATTAGGGACAATGGGCTATGGTTTTCCTGCGGCTATTGGGGCACAGGTTGGCAACCCGGATAAAATCGTTTTTGATATAGCCGGAGACGGCAGTATTCAAATGAATATTCAGGAACTAATGACGGCTGTCCAGTATAAACTGCCGGTAAATGTGGCTATCCTGAATAACCAATATCTGGGCATGGTCAGGCAATGGCAGGAACTTTTTTATAATAAAAGATATGCCCATACATCCTTAGCTATGTCGCCTGATTTTGTGAAATTAGCCGAGGCTTATGGGGCAAAGGGTATTCGGGTAACTGAGGAGAAAGATGTCCGCCAGGCTTTAGAGCAGGCAATTGCCTCACCCAAACCGGTACTAATTGATTTTAGAATAGTCGAGGAGGAAAATGTTTTTCCAATGGTGCCGGCAGGGGCGGCATTGACCCAGATGATTGATAGCCTGGCATAGAAGATAATAGACTTCTGCAAAATAGGATAAAATAGCATGATTTGTCATTGCGAGCGAAGCGAAGCAATCTATAATAAGTGCTTGTTAAACTATCTACTGTTAAGTTAAGCATGAAGTTAAAGGATATAGATAATGAGTGATGTTTTAGTCCGAATTAAACGAACGGTTCTTGCGGGACGTTACGTCTTCAGCGAAAAGGCGCGTCTGGAAATGGAGGCGAATGGCCTTACGGAACTCGATGTAACCGAATCAATTCTCAATGCCGTTGCGATTTACAAGACGATTCGCTCACAAAGCCCATTTCGTAAAGAAGCCAGAGAATATCTTTATGTCATTCAGAGCACGAACTTGGATGGACTGATTATCTATTCCAAAGGCAAGCTCGTGCGTGAAGCTGGAGCAGAAACTTACTACTTTCTTATTTCTTCAAAGAAGGCATTTTAAAGGGAGATAAGTAAAATGATACAAATTACAAGTTGTCCGTCTTGCGGCAGCGACAGAATCAAAAGGGTACAGCAGGACTGGATTGGCAACTTTCAAGGACAGTCCTATACAGTCCCGTCATTAGAGTTTTGCGAATGTCCGAATTGCGGTGAAAGAATCTACGACCGAAAAGCTATGCGGAAAATCGAAGCCCATTCTCCGGCCTTTGCCAGGAGAGATGCAGAAACGAAAGTCCCTCTGATGGCTTACGCTTGAGTTAAAGATGAAAGAACAAAATGGGTATTTACAGGACGTTTCTGTGCTGCCAAAAGAGGTGGTCTTTTTTCCTGATTCGGGGGACACAATACTAATTTTTGAGATAATTTAGACATGAAGAATAATTTAGTATTGAAGAAGGTATCGGGGTCAGCTCGAATTGAGCAGGACGGACAGGGAGCGGACAGGGAGGGTCAGGTCTTGAATTGTGAATTGGCATTTTAAAATGAGATGTTTTAGCAAGCAAGAAGAACAAGGAAAAAGAGAGCGGAGTGCAGCTTTTGTCTAACCCATTGCTGCACCCGACAGCAGGGACTGATGCGTGATTCTGAAAATTTTTATTGCTTAAAAAGTTTAGTGATAATTTCCCCCGCAGTAGATTAGCTTTTTCGTTAGGTCTTGATAGAGAAAACTTGCGATAATCATCAGTTTCATGATATAGGGAGGTCGATTATGAGTGTTGCAGAAAGAATATGTCAACATTTGCAGAAGTTAGATGGGCCACTTCAAGTAGAAGTATTTGACTTTGTTAAATATCTTGAATCAAAAGTAGAACATCAAACAGATGAACTTACATGGTCGGATTTATCACTATCCTTGGCAATGCGGGGTATGAAAGATGAAGAGAGTTACAGTTATACCACTGAAGATTTGAAGGAGATTAGAAGGAGATTAGGAGATTAGGGTCAAGACCTTGATTATGGAATTCACTTATGGTAAGCCAGAGGAAGCTAAAAAAAGAGTCGGTGGAAAAATCCGTGGACACAATACCTATTTCTTTTAATTGGTATTGTGTCCCCAGATAAAGATAACCGATAAAGATAACCATTAGAGCAGGCAATTGCATCACCTAAGCCTGTGCTGATTGACTTTAGAATAGTAGAGGAAGAGAATGTTTTTCCAATGGTGCCGGCAGGGGCGGCATTGACTCAGATGATTGATAGCCTGGCATAGAAGATAACCAAAAGGAGAATTAGGATGGTTCACTTTAGTGTGAAATCTTGCGGGTAAAAGATGGAGTTGAAATTGGAAATTAGAAATTAGGCTTACAAGTCTTTCCCCAATTTCTAATTTCCAATTTCCAATTTCCAAAAGAAATCACAGGGAAAACGATAAAATGAACCGTCCCGAGAATTATGATTCAACAAAGTCAGATAGAAAATACAATAAACCAAATAATAAAAGGATATAAACCACACAAAATTATTATGTATGGTTCTTGTGCTAAAGGGGATAAAGCTATAAATATTGGAAGTGATTTAGATTTAATAGTGCTAAAAAATACAGATGAGAAATTTTTAGAAAGGATTGATAAGGTTTTAGATTGTTGTAAAGAACCAATAGGAGTAGAACCGTTGGTTTATACCGAAGAAGAAATTAAAAAAATGCTTGATAAAGGAAACGATTTTTTAGAAACAGCACTTAGTGAAGGCGTGGTCATGTATGGAGAATAAGAATCTGAATGAAGCAAAAAGGTGGTTACTTCAGGCAAAGAACGACTTAGCAGTTGCCAAACATGATAAAAATGGGGGATTTTTTTCAAATACTTGTTTTATGTCACAACAAGCAGGAGAAAAGGCACTGAAGTCACTTTGTTACATAGAAGGGGAGAGACAAGTAGTAGGACATGCACTTTTTGAACTACTGCAAAGAGCAAGTAAGTATGATGAAGAAATCAAGAAGTTAGAAAAAGAATGTAAAAGACTTGATAAATACTACATAATTACCCGATACCCCGATGGATTGCCAGGGCTTATTCCAGCAGAATACTTTGATGAAGAAGAAGCAGAAGAGGCAATTGAGTTTGCCTCAAAGATATTAGATTGGGTTGAGAAAAAAATTGTTAATTACTAAAGGAGGGTTTTTTAATGCGACATACTATTTCAGTTTTGGTTGAAAATAAATTTGGTGTTTTAGCCAGGGTATCGGGACTGTTCTCCGGCAGAGGATATAACATTGACTCCCTGTGTGTAGCCGAGACCGATGACCCAACTATGTCCATGATGACTATTGTTACCCATGGAGAGGATAAGATAATCGAGCAAATCGAAAAACAACTCAATAAACTCATTGATATTATTAAAGTAACCGATTTAACTAAGGAAGAACATGTAGAGCGGGAATTGGTTTTGATAAAGGTATCAACTGAAAATGGTCGTCGGGCAGAAATCATGGAGATTGTGGATATATTTCGGGCAAAGATTATTGATGTCGGACAAAAATCAATGACTGTGGAAACAACCGGTGATGAAGATAAACTTAACGCCTTGATTAATCTGCTAAAACCTTTTGGAATAAAAGAAATCGCCAGAACAGGCAAGATTGCCTTAGGTAGAGGAACTAAATAGCGTTTTAACCCTTATAGCACTTATTAACCAAAAGTTCTCATCTTTTTAAAGTAAACTGCTGATAAAG
>JASEHU010000014.1:11349-15413 GCA_030018635.1 bacterium | reverse complement strand
ACATTTTACCTAAATTCTTACAAATTGTCAATAAATGTCGATTGCACAGGTCGAGAAATTTTGGAGGGTGAAATGGTGAATCAAAGGAAGGCAATAGAAACAAGGATAGAGGAATTAGTTAAAAGGGAGGGGATAGTGTTGTGTGGCTATGCTCGATTAGAAAATGTCCAACTTCCACCGATAGCCCGGGGACTATCTTATGGCATTTCGTTAGGGTATCGGCTTTCAGATGTGATAATTAATGCTATCGTTGATAGACCGACGAAGGAATATCTTCATCATTACCGTCAGATTAATTCCTTGCTGAATCAAGTAAGCTTAATCGTCACCAGCGTTATTCAAGAAGAAGGATATAATGCCTTACCCATTCCTGCCTCTCAAATTGTTGATTGGAAAGAGATAAGAGGGGATGTCTCACATAAATTGATTGCGGCTAAGGCGGGGTTATGCTGGCTCGGTAGAAGTTCGTTAGCGGTTACTCCAGACTATGGTGCCAGGGTAAGATATGTCAGCATTTTAACTGATTTACCGCTTCCAACAGCACAATCATTAGATTTCAATTGTGGGGATTGTCGGCGGTGTGTGGAGATATGTCCTTGTGGTGCCATAGGGATGAGTTCGGATAAATTTGACCGCAATGCTTGCCTTGAGCAACTAAGAAATTTTGCTAAGTCAGAGAATCTTGGCACACACTATATTTGCGGTTTTTGCGTTAAGGTTTGCCAGGGTAAGAAAACGAAATTATAAGTCCTATGGGTCATATAATCCTTCTTTTACCGCCAAACATCGATTATCTTCCCTTTGGTCGGGTGAGGGATTCCTCCTATTTCTTCGGCATAGACCCCCATTTCGTGACGTTGTCTTTTTCCCCAAAACGGATTTCTATCACGGCTGCCTTTTCTGTCATCAGTTCGTTCTTCTCCGGAGGTATTTTGAGTTATCGATACTGAGGTTTGGGCATTTTCAGTCTGTAATTCCAATTTAGTTCCTAAATGCTCGTGCAAGACAGTTGCCTGGTGTATGCCTGCTTGTTGCATTTTACCTACCTCTGAAGTTTGAGCTAAATTCACCTGCAGGTCTAATGATTGGACCATCTTTTTTCCTCACATATTATCCTTAAACTTATACCTCAGGGGCATAGGCAGTACTATAAACAGTTGTTATAGCACCTAACCCTATTTGTGCTGTTCCGCCAGGATGAACCACGGATATGTTTGGGACTCCATCTACAAATTTTATCTTGTCCACATAACCTGTTAAACTCGCACCGGTTTGTGGGTCTTTAAAATCTACCTGCCTGTTGAGTAACATTAACGATTGAGTTTGTAGATTTTGGACGAAGGAACCCTGGAAATATTCAAAACCTTGTTGGAACGCATCAAACTTCATGTTTAAATCAATCATCTGCTGTAGGTTGGAGAATTGTGCCATTTGACCAAGAAATTCTGCATTATTTAAGGGATCTAACGGATTTTGATATTTCAATTGATTGGTTAGCAGTGTTAAATAATCAACTTGAGTTACTAAAGGAGTGGTTACAGCCATTTTATTATTTACCTCCTTATGTTTATTATCGGCAATTAGCCGCTAAAAGTTTAAAGTTCCAGGGAATAATTCACATAAATTTTGCGGTAAGCGTTCAGGTGTCAGGTGTCAGGTATCAGGTGTCAGGTATCAGGTAAAGAGAGAGTCATTAGAGAAAAACTTCCCTTTCTTAACTTTTCTCTTTACCTGACTGCTGATACCTGATACCTGAACGCTTACCATTTATCCGCATACAAAAGGAGAAAAGGTAATGAGATTATTTATTGTTTCCAATAGATTACCTTTTACTGTTACCGAAAAAGAGGGCAAGATAGGATTTGAAAGGAGTGCTGGTGGCCTGATTACCGGCATCAGTGATTATCTTAATTCGCTTAAGGATTCCTCATTTACAAAGATTGAATACATCTGGACCGGTTGGCCAGGGATAGCCATTGGTAAGAACCTCCAGAATGAGGTTAAACAAAGATGCCTGGCTGAATTTTCAGCCTACCCTGTCTTTATCTCTAATAAAAATATGGAGAATTTCTATCATGGATTTTGTAATAAAACCATCTGGCCACTCTTCCATTGTTTTCCAGCCTATACTGTCTATGACGAAGATTTCTGGGATTCTTACCGGCAAACAAATGAAGAATTTTTGAACACGATTGTTAATATCTTAGAACCAGAGGATATCTTATGGATTCATGACTATCATCTTATGCTCTTGCCCAAACTTCTAAGGGAAAGGATGCCGGAGGTCTCAATAGGATTCTTTCTTCATATTCCCTTTCCACCTTACGATATATTTCGGCTTTTGCCCAATACCTGGCGCATAGAAATATTAGAAGGACTTCTGGGGGCAGATTTAATTGGCTTTCATACCATAGAATATACCCAGAATTTTCTAAGATGTGTCTTGCGGCTCTCAGGATATGACAACAATATTGGTGAAATAAACACCGGTGAGAGGATGCTGAAGGCAGATACCTTTCCTATGGGTATAAATTTCGAGAAGTTTTTTGCTGCCCAGGATAACATCCAGATTCAGAAAGAAATAAAGAATCTTAAAGAACACTTTGGAGGAAAAAAGATTATCCTTTCGGTTGACCGCCTTGATTACACAAAGGGTATCCTAAACCGGCTTGAGGGATATGAATTGTTCTTAGAGAAAAATCCCAATTGGCATAAAAAGGTAGTCATGCTTTTGATTGTTGTGCCATCCCGCATAGGTGTTGAAAGTTATGCCAAAACAAAGAATAAGATTGATGAAATCGTTGGAAAGATAAATGGAAGGTTTGGAACTATTGAGTGGACGCCAATACAATATCAATATAAAAATTTACCCTTTGAGCAATTGACGGCTTTGTATGCCTTAAGTGATATTGCCTTGATTACACCCTTAAGGGATGGGATGAATCTCATAGCCAAGGAATATGTGTCCACAAAAAGGGATAAAAAGGGTGTCTTGATTTTGAGCGAAATGGCTGGTGCGGCAAAAGAACTGGCTGAGGCAATTATTATCAACCCAAATCATAAAGGAGAAATAGCCAGGGCATTAGAAGAGGCAGTAGAGATGTCTTGCCAGGAACAAATAAGACGAAATGAGATAATGCAAAAGAGATTGAGTGATTATAATGTTATCCGTTGGGCAGGCGACTTTATTCAGGAATTGAAGGAAGTAGTTGAACAAAGAAAAAGATTTGAGACTAAGTTATTATCTTTTTCAGAAGAGAAAGTATTGCTCAGGGATTTCAAGAAGGCTCAATCAAAGATTATCTTTCTTGATTATGACGGAACATTAGCAGGGTTTGCCAAAGACCCACAAGAGGCAATGCCGGATGAAGAAATTATAAGACTACTTAAACTTATTAATGAATATCCTCAAACAAGGGTTATTCTTACCAGTGGACGCGATAGAGAGACACTTACCAACTGGTTTGGGAGATTGAATATCGGGCTGATAGCCGAACATGGGGTCTGGATAAAAGAAAAAGATTTAGACTGGCAATTAATAAAACCACTGGGCAATGACTGGAAGCCGAGGCTGTTATCGTTGTCTAGGGTGTATGTGGATAGATTACCGGGTTCATTTATTGAAGAAAAGGAATTCTCTCTTGTCTGGCATTATCGGGAAGCAGACCCGGAACTTGGCTCTCTGCGAGCAAAAGAACTTGTGGATGATTTGATATCTTTAACCGCAAATATTGGCCTGCAGATATTACAGGGAAATAGGGTTGTGGAAATAAGAAATTCAGGGGTAAATAAAGGTGCGGCGGCATCATATCTTCTGGCCGGGAATAAATATGATTTTGTTTTAGCCATTGGTGATGACTGGACAGACGAAGACCTTTTTAAGATTCTTCCACAACAGGCGTATTCCATTAAGGTAGGAATTGGTTCATCGTATGCCAGGTATAATCTGATGAACTATAAAGAAGTTTTGAGATTTCTTAAGGAGATGGTTGAATGAATTCTTCATTTTCATTTTATTTTTATACCCGGTTGCACCTGGTAAAATTACTGGGACTGAAGGCAAA
>JASEHU010000014.1:10249-11341 GCA_030018635.1 bacterium | reverse complement strand
TTCATTTTATTTTTATACCCGGTTGCACCTGGTAAAATTACTGGGACTGAAGGCAAAAAATCCAGTGGAATTATTAGAAGGAATAAAAAAGGTTCCGGCATCTTCTATTTACTATCATACCCATCATTTTCTTCAACAACATCATTATCTCTCTCCTGAGCCACCAAATGATTTTGCCTATTGGCTGACCGATATCCTCAATTTAGAAAAATTAGGTGAGAGGATTGCCAGTGTCAATGTGATTGATTTTAAGAAAGTGAATGATTTACGCTCAGCCTTTATAAGGATTTTAACCGAGTATTTAGCTAAAGAGAAGCGGATGATTGACTGTCCGGAGGGTGAGGAATTTCATTTTACAGGTTGTACAACCGTTATTTTACCTACACCTTATGTTGCCTCCAATTTAGCCGAATTTGTGAAAATGCTGGAAAAAATAAGCATCAATTCACTCTATTTTCATATATTTGAAGCACCTATGCGTCTGGGAAAAGGAGAAAACGATTTTTCTGCCTGGTTGAGAGGTATTGGAGAAGAAGAACTGGCACAAAAAATCTCTATCCTTGATCCATATACAATAACCCTCGAAGGGTTACGACAAAAAATTATTCGGATGGTGAAACAGTATGGTCAATGTTAATGATTACGCCGCGATTGTTGGGCAGGGTATAATCGATGAATTGTTTCTTTTAGCCCAAAGATTAGAAGGGAAAATTATCCAGAATATCAATTCTACAGCCGTAGGTGGCGGAGTAGCCGAAATCCTTACCCGTATGATTCCACTTTTGAGACAGGTTGGTGTTGATGCCAGATGGGATGTAATCAAGGGTAATGAAAGGTTTTTTGGTATCACTAAAAAGATACATAATGCCTTACACGGGGTAAATATCGAGATTAGTCCTGAAGATTTAGACTATTTTCTGGAGACCAACCGCGATAATGCTCAAGAGATGAATTTTTATGGCGATATATTGTTTATTCATGACTCCCAGCCGATTGCCCTGGTAGAAAAGAAAAAGGATAGCGAACAGAAATGGGTCTGGAGATGTCATGTTGATTTTACTACGCCCAAACAGGATATTATGAATTTCTTGA
>JASEHU010000014.1:9364-9991 GCA_030018635.1 bacterium | reverse complement strand
AATATATTGATTGCCAGCTTGTTCTGGCAGGTGGCGGTGCTACGGATGACCCGGAAGGACTGATAGTTTTAGAAGAGGTAAAACAGGCGGCAGCAGATGACCCGGACATACATATTCTCCTGCTTCCACCGGCAAGCGATATAGAAATTAA
The DNA here is from genome assembly GCA_030018635.1 of bacterium. GTDB lineage: Bacteria > UBA9089 > CG2-30-40-21 > CG2-30-40-21 > SBAY01 > SBAY01. The sequence continues at coordinate 9,840 of JASEHU010000014.1, read as the reverse complement.
TGCCTTACAAAGGGCATCAACCGTTATTTTACAAAAATCGTTAAAAGAAGGTTTTGGTTTGACCGTGGCTGAGGCATTATGGAAGGCAAGGCCGGTTATTGCCGGGGCCGTAGGCGGAATACCTTTACAGATAACACATAAATATTCAGGTATCCTTACCCATTCAATCGAAGGAACTGCCTATTACTTAAAACAACTGATTAACGAACCGGGATATGCCAGGAAACTTGGAGAAAATGGTCGGGAACATATCAAGAATAATTTTCTTATCACCCGTCATCTTCGTGATTATCTCCTTCTTTTCCTTTCCTTGTATTATGAAGGTGATATTATTTATCTCTGAATGGAATGATGGAGAAATGGAATAATGGGAGAATGAATTAAAACCGTTTAAACCCATCATTCCATCACCCCATTCCCCCATCATTTTACTTCCTGCCCAATTTTTCATTTGACATTTTACCTGTTTTTAGGGT
>JASEHU010000014.1:0-9356 GCA_030018635.1 bacterium | reverse complement strand
AATCCAAAATCCAAAATAATTTCACATGAGAACTTTTGGTTAATAACTGCTATAAGGGGAGAATGAATTAAAACCGTTTAAACCCATCATTTTACTTCCTGCCCAATTTTTCATTTGACATTTTACCTGTTTTTAGGGTATAATGTTTGTAGTGGGTCATTCCATTTGATATTGGGGGTATCTATGATAGAATCCAGGAGTCAGAATAAACCTCACTTCAGGAGCGCCTTTTTTATTCTGACTCCTGACTTCTGAATTCTGACTTCTGACTTCTGGCTTCTGAATTCTAATGTCTATGGGAGGTTGGAAAAATAATGAAAAGAAAAAAAACAAAAAGTTGGCAATTATTCTGGGTGATGGTTGGTCTGCCTATGTGTTGGGTATTCTTGCGATTTTCAGGCTGGCAATGGGAAGAATATCCTGTTTTAACGGCGTGTTTTTCTGGGATAGCGATTGTTTCAGCGGCATTTTTATTGTGCTGGGCGGCTGAAGTTGCCCAGAAGGATGTCTCGCAAGCCTTAGCCCTGGCTTTTTTGGCTCTGATTGCGGTTTTACCTGAATACGCGGTGGATATGTATTTTACCTGGATAGCCGGAAAAAATCCTCAATATATTCCTTATGCCATGGCCAATATGACCGGAGCCAATCGACTACTTATAGGATTTGGCTGGTCATTGGTCGTCATCCTTTATTGGCTAACCAAAAAGGCTAAGGAGGTTAAAATGGAAGAGGGGCATAAGGTAGAAATATCATTTTTAGCCCTGGCGACTTTATATTCCTTTATTATTCCCATTAAAGGTTCTTTATCTCTTATTGATGCAGTAATTCTCTTAAGTTTATTTGTCTTCTATATCATTTCAGCCGCAAAAGCACATGTAACAGAGCCGGATCTTATTGGTCCGGCAATGGAAATTGGGAAGTTCCCTGATGTCCCAAGGCGGCTAATCATCACCTCCTTATTCTTATATTCTGCTTTTGTTATTCTAATTTCAGCCGAACCTTTTGCTGAATCGTTACTTACGACTGGAAGGATATTTAAAATAGATAAATTTATCCTTGTGCAGTGGTTGGCCCCACTTGCCTCAGAGTCACCGGAGATTATTGCCGCCACCTTGTTTGTCTTGAAGGCAAAACCTACTATGGGGCTGGGGACATTAGTTTCATCTAAGGTGAATCAGTGGACACTCCTGGTGGGGATGATACCGATTGTCTTTTGTATCTCAGCGGGTAAGGTTGCCCCAATGCCCATCGATGCCCGGCAAATGGAGGAGATATTTCTTACCGCCGCCCAGTCTGCCTTTGGTGTAAGTATCTTAATTAGTTTAAGTATTTCTGTCGGCGAGGCATTGATTCTATTTATCTTATTTGTCACGCAATTGATGATGCCATCAAAGGAAATACGGCTAATTTACGGCTTTGTTTATTTAACCTTAGCCTTTTTCATTTTCTATAAAGACAAGGCAAGGCTAAAAAGATTGTTTAAGAAATAGGTCTAATAGGTCTTATAAGTCCTATATAAGGAGGAATCAACCATGTTAGAAATAGTGCTACTTAACACCAATATAAAGGATGTGCGAACCCATTCTAAAGGTAAGGTCAGGGATATTTATGATTTGGGCGATAAACTTTTAATCATCGCTACCGATAGAATCTCTGCCTTTGATGTCATCCTGCCTAATGGAATTCCACATAAAGGTAAGGTTCTGACCGCTTTGTCTCTGTATTGGTTTGAGCAAACCAGAGATATTATTAAAAACCACCTCATCACCGCAGATGTAGCGGCATATCCAATCGAACTCGCAAAATATAAGGATGTATTAGCCGAGCGGTCAATGCTGGTCAAGAAAACAAAGGTTTTGCCGGTAGAGTGTGTGGTGCGTGGGTATTTAGCCGGCTCAGGCTGGAAGGAATATCAAATGAACCAATCCGTCTGTGGGATTAAACTACCTGCCGGGTTGGTAGAATCAGCAAAATTACAGGAACCTATCTTTACACCATCGACAAAGGCAACCAGTGGACATGATATTAATATTACCCATAGTCAAATAGAGGATATAGTCGGAGTCGAGACAGCAAAATATTTAAAAGAGGTAAGTATCCGTATTTTTGAGTTTGCCAGTAACGAATTGGAGTCGAAGGGAATTATCCTGGCCGATACAAAGTTTGAATTTGGGGTGTTTGAGGATGAAATTATCCTGATAGATGAAGTTTTGACTCCTGATTCCTCCCGGTTTTGGCCTGGGGATGAATACTGCCCGGGCAAGTCTCAACCAAGCTTTGATAAGCAATTTGTCCGCGACTACCTTGAGAAAATCAAATGGGATAAAAACCCACCCGCTCCCACACTGCCGGATATTATCGTAAAAAAGACCTCAGAAAAATATCTTGAGGCGTATAGGAGAATTATCAATTGATAAGGGTAAGCGTTCAGGTATCAGGTATCAGCAATCAGGTAAAGAGAAAAGTTAAGAAAAGGAAGTTTTTCTCTAATGTATCTCTCTTTACCTGACACCTGATACCTGATACCTGAACGCTTACTGATAAGGAGGTAAAAATGGATAATGTATTAATCTATGATACGACATTACGCGATGGGGCACAAACCGAAGGAATATCGTTTTCTGTCAAGGAGAAAATCAAAATTGCCCAGATGCTCGACCATCTTGGTGTCCATTATATCGAAGGTGGTTGGCCCGGGGCAAATCAAAAAGAGACCGAATTCTTTCAGAAAATAAAGGATTATCCGCTTAAAAAGGCAAAGATAGTTGCCTTTGGCTCTACCAGGCGGGCAAAACATAAAGTAGAAAATGACCCGAGTTTTTTAGAGATATTAAAGGCAGAAACACAGGTAGTCTGCATCTTTGGTAAGAGTTGGGACCTCCATGTGCATGAGGCACTCAATATCTCTGAGGATGAAAACTTAAAGTTGATTCAAAACTCGGTAGCTTATTTAAAATCAAAGGGTAAAGAGGTAATTTATGATGCCGAGCATTTCTTCGATGGCTATAAGGCAAACCCTGAATATGCCCTAAAAACTATTGTTACTGCCCAAAACGCCGGGGCAGATACCATTGTGCTTTGCGATACCAATGGTGGCTTGATACCTTGTAACCTCGAAGAGCCAATTAAAGAGGCGTTAAAGATAATTAAAGTTTCCCTGGGTATTCATAGCCATAATGATTCAGCTATGGCCGTAGCAAATTCTATTATGGCTGTCCAGTTAGGTTGCCGGCATGTCCAGGGGACCATTAATGGTTATGGAGAACGTTGTGGTAATGCCGATTTATGCGCCGTCATCCCCAATTTAAAACTTAAAATGGGCATAGATTGCATTTCAGATGAGCAACTCAAGGGTTTGACAGAGGTATCCAGATTTATTGCGGAAATGGCCAATCTCATCCCACAGCCTCATAAACCTTATGTAGGAAGTTCTGCCTTTGCTCATAAGGCTGGGGTTCATGTCAGTGGTGTTCAGAAGAATCCCAAAACCTATGAACATATTCAACCGGAATTAGTTGGCAATGAGCGAAAGATACTTATCTCGGAATTAGCCGGGCAAAGTAGTATCTTAGAAAAGGCAAAGGAACTAAAAGTAGACCTGGCAAAAGATACACCACAAATGAAAAAAATATTAGCCAAAGTTAAAGAAAAAGAACACGAGGGTTACCAGTTTGAAGCCGCCGATGCCTCATTTGAATTACTGATAAAAAAGGCGTTAGGGGAATATAAACCTGTTTTTAAATTAAAGAAATTTGAGGTTATTGTCGAAAATAGAAATGGAGAGCTTTTTTCGGATGCGATTATTAAAATAGAGATAAACGGCCAGGAAAAATATATAGTTGCCGAAGGGGATGGTCCGGTGAACGCACTGGATACTGCCTTGAGAAAGGCATTGGAGGATTCTTACCCGATTCTAAAAAAGGTTCATTTGACCGATTACAAGGTCAGGGTACTGGATGCCAAAGAAGGCACAGCCGCCAAGGTAAGGGTATTGATTGAATCAACGGATGGGAAAGATTCCTGGGGCACAGTTGGTGTTTCTGAAAATATCATTGATGCCTCCTGGCAGGCATTAGTGGATTCAGTAGAATATATTATAGGACCTATAGGACATATATGACCTATTCTTTAATTTGAGGTGATTTATCGTGATAAATGTAAATATGCCTGTTGAGGCGATGGTGGATAAAAATCTACTTAGCCCTGATTCTCAGAAAATCGACCAGGTAAGGATTAAAGAAAAGAGTTTCGATGAGGAGTTGAAAACAGCCACCCGTGACCAACTAAAGGTCTATTTTGAGGACCTTCTCAGCCACATCGAATCGCAAGGAAAAATATTAGTTCAATCACCTATCTATGATAATCTTATCCAGTATAAAGATTTAGTCAAAACCTTTATGGAAAAGGTAGTTAGAAACCTATATTCGCTGGAAGAAAATGTAACTGCAACCAGGGCGGCACAATTACAAATAGGACAACGCAAGGTCTATACACTTATAAAAGAAATTAACCAAAATTTAGCACAATTAACTGAAGAGGTGGTCAAAGGACAGGGTAATCCCATTGACATTGCGGCTAAGGTAGAAATGATCCAGGGATTGCTGATGGACATTTATTCGTAATTGGTTATTCCCTATTCATTTGGGATAAATTGTATTGGGGGTCGGATTTTGGGAGTCGGTTATTTCTACCGATGACTATCCCATTACCTGGTGGTTCTTGGTATTACCACCGTTGTCAGCCAAATTCTTTCCCCATTACTACTTATGAGGACAGCACCGTGTTTATCTGTCCGATAGATTTCAGTGCCTGATTTCTTATAATTTGCTAAAACTTCCTCGGAAGGGAAATTAAATCTATTATTTCTACCTACCTCTATTATTCCAATCTTTGGATTGATTAATTTTATAAAAGGTGGATAATAACAATTTCTACTTCCATGATGAGGTATTTTTAATACTGTTGAGGAAAGCATATCTTTAAAAGGCAGAAGTTTTTGTTCTGTCTTATTTTCAATATCACCTGTAAAGAGAAAACTTACTTTATTATAGACTATTTTCACTACGACCGAATTATTATTAGATGACTTCTTGTCTAACTGGCTGGAAGGATGCAGAATATAAATCTCGGTTTTTGGATATCCAATTATTTTATCCCCAACTCTCCCTACCTGGCGACAAATAGCCTTTTGTCTAATTAGCTGAGATAATTTTTGGTCTTCATCACCGTTATCTAAAAGAAGGTTTTTAATTTTATAATTTTGAAGGACAGTGAATAACCCACCATAATGGTCAAAGTCGTAATGACTTACTATGACGGTATTCAACTCGTGTATTCCCTTATGTCTTAAAAAAGGCAAAATAACCCATTTCCCGGCATTGGTATATCCCCCTGGACCACCATCTATGAGCATATTACCACCATCAGGAAATTCTAAGAAAATCGCATCTCCCTGTCCTACATCCAGAAATGTAACCTTCATCACACCTGAATTTATTTTAACTACACAGGCCCACAAAAATATGTTGATTATGACCAATATTCCCATAACAACCTTTGGTGTCCCAATCTTTTTATGCCTGGTTAAAGCCCATAAACAAAGATAATAGGTAGCGATAAACACAAAAGAAGGTGTAGGAAGATAAATATAAGCAAAAGGGAAATGGGCAAAGAAAGAAACACAAAGCAATAGTCCATTAACGAGGTAAAAATTAATTATGCCGATTAAATTAGCCAGCGGCATAAATATAATTCCAAGGAAAAACATAGCCAGACTTAAGACTAATATAATTCCTGATAAAGGGACAACAACTATATTGGCCAGGACGGTTACTAAGGATAATTTATTGAAATAAAATACAAGAAAAGGGGATAACGCCAGTTGAACGGCAATAGAGGCAGAAATACATCTGGCTATATATTTTGGTAAGAACCATAATTTCGGTTCAATAAAAGGCGTCCAATAAATTAGACCCAAAACAGCGACGAATGATAATTGAAATCCTACATCAAATAAAATAAGTGGATTGTACAAGAGGATGATAAGTGCGGATAAAACAGGGATATTGTAAATATCCGTATCCTTTTGGATGAGCATAGATATTAGTAGTGCACCAGCCATAATAGTCGCCCGAATAACAGAAGGTTGTGCCCCGGTAACAATTGCAAAGATAATAAGAATTAAAGAGGTAAAAATTGATGAAATTCGCAGAGGTAAACGAATTATCTTATGGAAGAGAAAGAAGAATATTATTCCGATTAATCCTACATTTAATCCTGATATAGCCAGGATATGAATCGTCCCGGTATCCACAAACCAGGCTTTTATTTCATCAGGCAGCATAGAACGCTTTCCTAATAAGAGACCATCTAAAAATGAGGCACAAACAGAACCGTTATCGAGTAAGGCATTAGAAATTGTCTTACTTGCCTTATCCCTGATTTTATAAGCAAACATAAAAACAGGATTGAATTTACCTATCCCTAATTTAACAATATCTTTCTTATCCCAAACACTGACAATGGCAGATACCTTTTTTCTGGTCAGATATTTTGAATAATCGAATCCACCTGGATTTCTTAATCCGGCAGGCATCTTTAATTTGCCTGCAACCTTAATCTTATCCCCATAATTTAAAAAATCCGGTTCAAAATCACTCTTAATATTTATCAGGACAAGTCCATTGACCTTTTTCACTGTCTTGTGAACGACAAGTTTTTCTGCCTGGATAATCAAGCCTATTTTATCTTCACTTATCTCTGGAAAATTGTAAATATCACCGATTAAAATTACTTCTTTACCTGAATATTTCAGTAAGGATTTTGAAATTAAAAATTTGGAATGGATATCATGAAATAATATGCCGGTTAATATTAGACTTAAAACAAGAAGGATATTGGTTGGAACAGTTTGTTTTTTTATAAAAAAGATGAGACTGGCAACAAGAAAAAAGGCAATTAATGGATAGACAAGAAGAAGGGGGAAAGTAAGATAATTACCAATGGAAATGCCTATAATGTAGAAAATAGTAAATTGGATTAATGGTTTCATTCTTATAGGGAATAGGGAAGAAGCTATGAAGGGAAGAAGCACGGAAGCAAAGAAGTGGAAAGATGCTGGAAGGACTTCCTCTCTACTTTCAACCTTCCCTCTTATTTCCTATCCTCCATAACCTCTCTTTGAGGGATAACCAAACCTTCTTTTATCTCTTCTAATGCCATAACATTCAATTTTTTCCCAGGTCTATCTTCAACAAATGGGGTAGTACCATCCATTAGTTGTTTAGTTCTTTTAGATGCTAAAATAACTAATTCATATCGATTTTTTACATTTTTTAAAAGATCTTCTATCGAAATTAAAGTCATGAAACCTCCTTGTATAATTAAAAATTATGAATTATGAATTAAAAATTAAGAAAGGGGAAAAAGAAGAAGTTGGAAGTTAGAGGTTAGAAGTTCGAGGGGTTCTTCTTCCTTCTTCCTTCTAACCTTAATTTTTAATTCATAATTTTTAATTTCCTAACCAAAGATATTATACTAAAAAAATTAATCTGTGTCAAGAAAAATCTTTTGTGACCAGTAATCGCTCAGTGAACGGGGGAAAAGTTGAGATTAGGTGGAGATAAAGTTGAGACATAGGTGGAGATTGGTAAAGAAAACAATAAATCTCTACCTGATCTCCACCCATCTCTACCAATCTCTACCCCACCGTTAACTGAGCAGTTACAGGCAGCATGATTTTACCCACAAATTTTACACGCACCCGATTTTACTCCTTAAACTTTGAACCTTGAACTTTAAACCTACTTAACCCATTACTAACTGACAACTGACCCATTATTGCTGTGATTATCCGGTAAATTTATTCATCACCAATCCGGTTAGAAGTTTGGGGTAAAAATAGGTTGACTTTTGCGGCATGAGTTCATGCTGTAATGAAAGTTCCTGCATCTGACTTATCCTGGTTGGATTTAGAAATAATGCCGCCCTGTATTTATTTTCATCCACTAATAATTTAGCCTTTTTTTCATCATGGGTGTAACTTATACCGGCTTCTATATCATTAATTTTTAATATATGTTCTATAACCAGGGTTTGTAAGATACTTACATCTAATTGTTTAAACCCTTGGGAGTGTTTGTTACCCATTAATTTGTCCATAATATTCCTTTCCTTTAAAACCAAAAGGTAATTTTTGCCTGCGGTGTAGATTCCGAAGCTGTGGTTTGGTTGCCTTACTTCTTCCATTTTTTTAAATAGCTCCTCACAACTATCAACCTTTTTAATCTCAAAAAACTCCTCAAAGGCACTTAGTTGAAAATGGGGCATATTACGAATCAATCTATGTGTAGGTAAAATGGTTAGTCCGCTACCTTCCATTTTTGTCAGGTAAATCATAATAAAGTTATACCCAAGTATCTTGCGGGCATTTAATGCCGTTTCATAGCGATGATGTCCATCAGCAATAAATATATCTTTTGCTCGCATAACCTCTTTTATCTTTTTGAGTTTTGTAGGCTGGGTTAGTCTGAATAATTGATTACTGACCATATTTTCGTCTTTAATATCAATAACAGGGGTAGATTCCATATTCAAACACTCATCCAATATTCCTTCTTTGTCAGAATACAAGGCAAATACCTGGCAAAAATTGGCTTTTGTGGCAAGCATCAAATTCAACCTGTCTTGTTTAGGCCTGGATAAGGTTTTTTCATGTGGGAAAACACCACTGCCTAATTCTTCCAATTTTATTAAGGTAATAAATCCCTTGCGAATGAATTTTTGAGCACGATAGGAGAATTCTTGAGTAAGGGGATAGATAGCCTCACACTCATCTTGTTTCAGAATCTCTTCTGTAAGCCATGTCCGAAAATAATCACCGGCTCGGGTATATTTATTGTTTGCCTCGTTATCCCCTTGTTGGTCTTTCCCCAGGATGAGTCGAATAGAATTATAAGGATGGTTTTGATAATACATCTCCTGTTGTTCTGCAGAGATAACATCATAAGGAGGAGTAACAACCGGAGAAATATCAGGAAACCTCTCTTGATTGTATAAAATTCCTTTAAATGGGACAATTTCTATCATAGTGTCTCCTCTATGTAATTTTGGATTTTGGATTTTGGATTTTGGATTGAAGAAATCGAAAATCGAAAATTTTGGTGGTGTCCTGCTTTAGCTACAAATGAAAGGCTAAGCTTCTGGAGTGCGAAGCTTTAGCTTTGCTCTCGTACTTATAAAGCTAAAGCTTTATACTCCAACAAGATAGTCGCTTATTTGAGTTATCCTCGGACACCACCTAATTTTGGATTTTGGATTTTGGATTGAAGAAATCGAAAATCGAAAATCGAAAATCG
>JASEHU010000149.1 GCA_030018635.1 bacterium | reverse complement strand
TAAAATGAATTTATCCTCTTGTTTTACACAAGTTAGCTATTCACGGACACCACCCAATTTTAGGGTGATTAAATTCTATGGGAAGCGAGGATTTTTGGAGGTAACCCTTAACTACGGAATTTACAATACCATATTTTAGCTGAATTCCGTAATCAAGACCTGACCCAATCTCTACAATTATGGAGATACTATCTTTACCAGGCCACTTGAGGCAGTAGAGATGTAAGTTGGGTCATACATACATTCTGCTGTTATTGGTGGGAGTATGAATTCGCCGCAGGTAACCGGGCGAAGTGCATAGTAGAAGGTGCGTTGTGTCTTTTCTGGCAGGCTCATGTAAAGCAAAAGCCTGTCATCCCGTATGTCCATATAATCAGGTTTGTAGTCTTGCTCCTCAATCCAGGGTATGTTCGCCCTTGATTCAAGGCGTGGATTTTCTATCTCCAATCCCGCAGGCAGCATATCACAAATAATGACATTGTCTAATTTCTTATCCAATGCCTCCATAGTTATTTTGGCGACTATCAAGTCTCCCTGTTTTATCTCTTGATAATTTATCTCCTTGCCGTTAGAGTCTAAGAACTCTCGTCTAACCTTGATTCCTTCATCAATCTCCGGCACATCTTCCCCTTTAGGCACACCATAAGTCTGCCAGTAAATGTAACAATTACCTTTACCTTGTATTTGAGCCTCAATCTTTTTCCCGGCTAATTTGCTATCTTCAATAGTTGTGCCTTGTTGGGTAAATTCCTTGTATGTTTTTCCAAAAAGTTTAATTACCCCCTTAAAATCAGCCTTTGCTTGTTCCTTAAACGCCTTACCCAGGGCAAGAAAGGCAAAGGCATTTTCCTGGGTAGTGTACCATCTCCCGATTTCTGCCGCTTCAGTTAAGTTTTTAATTAAAACAGGGATACCTGGACTATTTGGTAATATTTGGGCCAATATATCGAGCATGATGGCATTTTCGCGGGTCGATGAGTTGAAATTTCCACCTGTTTCTCGCTCGACTGTTTGGGGATGTATTGCGGTAGGCAGGAGGAATTTAGCCGTCTTAATATCCCCGGCTAAAGCAAAACAGCCGGCTAATTGAAATTGAGAAGAGGCAGAAAGCTCTTTAATCCTATTCTCTTTAATATATTGAATGGTATTTTTGGGTGGTCTATCGGCCAATGATAATGCATAACAGGCATAAACCTGTTCTTGAAGCGCATAACACTCATCAAATCTCCCCTTTATTTTCTTTTCAAGATAAGCAAGCATCTTTTTATAGACATGGTCGGCGACATGGTATTGTGCCTTTTTTGCCTCAACCAGGAAATGAGTAGCATAGATACTGCCCCATTCATTTACATTAGATGCCCCGGGCCAATATGAGAATGCCCCGGAATCAAGTTGCATCGACTCTAATTTAGATATACCTTCTTCGATATAATATTCAGCGCTGTTATGTTTAAAAAGTTCCGGCTCAGCTATTTTAGCCAATTCATCAAAATATATAAGTGGAAATACCTTAGATGTTGTCTGCTCGATGCAGCCATGTGGATATCTTAAAAGATACTGTAGTCCCCCACTAAATTTGACTGCCGGAAAAGAAGAGATTATAATTTTTGCCTGTTCGGTACCTGCAAGCCAGCCACCAGGCAATTCAAACGCTTGGGCAGAAGCTGATGTCACGACAACACTTCCACTCTTAGTTATCACTGGGGAAGAAGGCCTGATTGGCAGTTCTGTCGTTACCTCGGTCTTCTCTCCCAGTCCAAAGGCAAAAAGTTTGAATGTCACCTTACCTATGGTATCTTTTACCTTCAATTCAAAGAAAACTATCTTTTCTTTATTGGGGGAAATCTTTACCACCCTGGTAGCCTCACCAATAATCTCTACCGGCCCATAAACCTTAAGTGGAATAGTAAATTCACCTGCTTTTCCACAACCATTGAATATGGATACCGGCACGGTAAATCTATCCTTAGCCGCTAAAAATCGAGGGAAGGTAGGTGTCAGAACAATTGGGTCTCTGACTATTACCTCTGTTTTAGCCGAGCCAAAATATGCCTTTAATGAAGTCACAGCCATAAGCCGCAAACTACCTTGAAATTCCGGAATATCAAAGCTTAGTTTTGCCAGCCCATTCTCATCGGTTTTGATTATTCCTGACCAGAGTGAGACAGGTTTGACCCGGGTAACACTAACCGGTGTAATGTGTTTCTTGCGCACCTTTTCCATATAATCTCCAGGTGGAGTAGCCTTTTTTGTCTCCTCTACCTCCGGTAGAATAAAGGAGTAGATGTCATAAGAATTCACATCGAGTCTCTTTTTACTATAGAAGAAATTAAACGGGTCAGGGGTCTGAAAATCCGTTAGCTGGCATATTCCTTCATCAACTGCGGCTACAGTCAGCCAGGTAGAGTTAGAGCAGCCTTTCACCTGAATATGGACATCAAGTTTATTTTTAGGTCTGATTATTTTGGGAGCGGTAATATTTACCGTTGGTCGGTGAGAGGTACAATCTACCATAAGTGGAGCAATACCAAATGCCCGCATGGGTGTATGGGTATCTTTTGACTCTATTGACCTGATGATAGTAGCCGTCAGATAAACATTTGGTTTGTATCCTTCTTCTACAGGAATTTCAATAACAGCCGTATTTTCCTTTAAATTGAATATCCGATAATTAATTACCTTTTCACGCTCGGTACAAAGAAGCAATTTTCCTGGAAATGGTGCCTTGATTTGCGCCCTGGCTATTTCCCCGGCTGAATAAGTCTGTTTGTCAAGGTTAATCTCAATGCGGTCGGGATTTACCATTGACCAGGGTGCATAGCCCCAGCCAGAGGCATAAAATTTAATAGAAGAGGCTGACTTGTTTTGTGGGTCCGAAATGACTATTTTATACTCACCGTACTCCTTTGGCACAAAATTAATCCGTTTCATATCCTGTGGATTGAAGCTGAAGGATTTTATCAACTGGTCATTCCGCTCAGAAACATATCTATAATAGCCCAGACTGTCTTTTTTAAGAACAGAATGCCAGATAATCCGATAAAAGGAGGCAGAAAGTGTATTGGGTTTAATTTTTTCGCCTTTAGTATCAACGGCAACATAATCCACCTCATATCTTTTACCAATTTCAGCATAACCTTCAACTGCCGGTCGAAGGCCAAGATAGAATGGATAGGGATAAATATCCACATTGGTATAGGCACTCACTGCCCGCCCCCCATGTTCCTTGACCGTGGCCGATATGACCCCTTTTAAACTGGCCGGTGGATAGATTTCTTTGGGGATATTCAAAGAGAATCGGTGAGTGCCTTTTTCATCTAATTCTGCCTCTCCAACCTCAAGATTCACCTCTTCAAATCCCTTATCGGCATCACCAAAGGTATAATCACCCCATTTCTTAGGGGTGAACGGATGTGCCTTGACCTGACATTCGGCTGTAACCTTTCTGCCGACTGCCGGTGGGCCAAAAAGACATGTCCCGGTTACATCAATCAAGACATCGTTACCTGTCGAATAACTTTTTTTATCCGTCGCAATCTTAACCTTTATTCTATCTGGCATAAAATCTTCTACATGAAAGTCTACCCTGCCAATTTCATCATCTCCAACCAATAATTCAGCTATATATCTGCCGGTTTTGGCGTAGTCAGGTATGTTAAGTTCAAATTCACCAATCCCGGTGATTGTTTTAGAGAATTCTTTGAAGATAATATTAGTTGGGTCTATTATTTGAAGTTTTATGGGGAATTCCGGTGGTAAGCTAATATCTTTACCACGGATAAGGCAGACAATATGGGCTTTATCACCAGGTCGAAATACGCCACGGTCGGTATATAAATATGCCTCATAACCAGAGGTAAGATGTGGTCTGCCACCTATATTGAATGAAGATACCGGCATACGGCAATCATCGAATTTAAGATAAGAAAGGTCTCCTCCAAGAGAGGCAGTAATGATATATGGGTTAAAATCCTCTATTTTATTTTTCAGGTCTTTGATGGTCAGGATGCCATTACTATCTGTTTTGCCGCTGGCTAAAACTTGATTGTTATCGCTGATAAGGTTTATTTCTACATCTTGTAATGGGGCCAGGGTCTTGAGTGAATTTATCCAGACAACTAAGTTATCCTGGGCAAGTTTTGCGGCTATCCCTATATCTGTAGCCATGACCAACAGGCAATCATTGTGCCAATATTCCTCATCATCATGAATACTAACCCTGAATAATCCTTTCCTTTTATCATTAATGAACTGCTCAATATTAAGGACTGTAGTCACTATCTGATTTTTCTCTGCCTCAATGGTCATCTCTTTTTCATAAATCTTTTTACCAATCCCAGAATGGCCGCTCCAATAATAATACGGGTCATACTGAGATAAATAATAGACAAGATTATTAGCAAATATCTTAGTTACCTCTATATCAAATTTTTTCAAATTGATACTTTCTATGCCTACATTCATCTTTCCCTGGCGACAAAGGAAGATACCTTTATGTTGAAATGATAAACTGGGTTCTAAATCTTCTAATCGGACACTGGCAGAGAAATCCTTTTGTAGAAACGTTCCATCGTCTCCTGGAAGTCCTTCAGCTATATTAACCTGGTATCTATTCCCCGATTTAAAGTTACCTTTTAGATTAAGATACCGATTATCCTGCTCTACTCGAAAATCAATCATTGGGTCAAGTTTGATGTAATCTTTAGCTATCTTTGAATCAACTGTTGATGAAAACTCTATTCGTATCCAACAGTCCCTCCCACTTTGTTGAGAATAGACATGGTAGACTTTAAGATTGGGTTCTACCTTCATCTCTCCAATAAAGTCAGTGGCCAACCCTAATTTACCCTCAACGCCGGTTAGCTCTTTATCAACCCTTAACTTAATAAGTTCTTCATCTTGACCCCGTTTTATCACCCCAGTTATAATTTTAAATATCTTATCAGGCTTATCCTCCGGGTGAATCGTAAATGGTATTGAGCGCTGGCCAACCTTTAGAGCATAATAAAGTTTAAGATGGTCTTTTAATTTAATTGGGTCAACCAACTGGTTAAATTCTAAACTCCACTCAATTCTAACCTCGATTTTAGCCTTTCTTTCAAAGATAAATCGTGGTAGGGCATGAATAATTTTCAATCGTTTGGTGTAGAAATCAAATTTCCTTGTTCCTTTAAGAAAGCTATTTTCTTTAGTACAGATTTTAGGAAGCACCTCGATGGTATATGGTGTGGCAGGTTGTAAAGAAACCTCAGGAAAGAATCTCAGCATCCGGGTTGAGAGCCATTTAAACCTACCGGGAATTTCAGGCGAGAAGATTACCGGGACATCTTTGGGAAAAAGAATGGTATTAATCTTTGAGTCATTAACTATGTCCGCCGTAAATTCCAGGGTAAAATTTGTCTTCAGCGGCACCTCACCGGTAGGTGAGATTGAACTAATCTCAACAGGTATCTTTCCACCATAGCGAATATAATGCACAGCAGTATATAACAAGAAGATGGTTATTAACCCGGCGACTGTATAACTAATTACCGTTATAGCTTGTTTAGATAAAGGGGTTGGAATCTTTTTAAACGCCTCTAAAATTTTTTCTTTTAATGATTTTAATGACATAGTAATTACCTCCTTAATCTTTAATTTTTCTTTTAAAAAGATTATATCAGTTAGGCAAAATATTGTCAATAAAAAAATAAAGGGAGTAGTAACCGCTCAGTGAACGGTGGGGTAGAGATTGGTAGAGATGGG
>JASEHU010000148.1 GCA_030018635.1 bacterium | reverse complement strand
CAAATTTCACATCCATTTTTTAACCGCAAGATTTCAAACAAGAGTGAACCATCCCGATATTTTCTTATCCGATAAATCCGTTCAATCCGATTACCAAAATCTAATCCCCCAGCATAAACTCTACATCCTTTTCATCGAGTGTTTTTATTGAGGCACCGTCAACACCAACCAGGCTATTAAAAAGCTCACTTTTCAACTCCTGCAATTTCAATATTTTTTCTTCAATACTATCCTTAGTTATCAATTTATAACTGAAGACGGTTTTATCCTGTCCTATGCGGTGGGTTCTATCAATAGCCTGATTCTCTGCCGCCTTATTCCACCACGGGTCAAAGATAAAGATATAGTCAGCCGCAGTCAGATTAAGTCCCAGACCACCGGTTTTAAGGGTCATCAAAAATACCTTATGGGTATCCTCATTCTGAAATTGTTCGACAAGTATTTTTCTATCCCTTGTTGCACCGGTCATCAGCAAATAATCAATCCCATTCTTTTCCAGGTCTTCTCCTACACAATCAAGTATATCCAGGAAATTGGCAAAAACCAATACCTTATGCCCATTAGCCACCACATCCAGGATATTTTCCAGAAGAATCTCACGCTTTGGAGATATTAGTTTTCTTTCTGTTTTTGACTCAGGGATAGAGGCTATCTGTCTGAGTTCCGTAAGTGCTTGAAAGATAAAAAATTGCGATTTGGTTATCCCGTTTTGAGCAATTTGCGTCTTGACCGCCTGATGATAAAAACGGCGTCTCTGTTCATAAAAAATCTTCTGTTCCGGACTCATCTCCACAAAGAGTGTTTGCTCTATTTTATCAGGCAAATCAGTAACAACATCCTTTTTTACCCGACGGAGGATAAAGGGATAAATCTTCTTTTTTAATTCTTGCAAGGCATCCTTATCACCCTCTTTTTGAATTGGTCCGGTATAATACTGATTAAAATCCTCGATTTGCCCAAACATAGCCGGATTAAGAAAACGAAAAAGGGCATACAACTCACCCAGGTTATTTTCAATAGGTGTGCCGCTTAATGCCAGACGATGTCTGGATTTAAGAAGCATCGCCGCCTTTGAAACCTGGGAATTAAGATTTTTTATGTTCTGGGATTCATCAAGGATAATATAACAAAATTCCTCTTCTTTGAATGCCTTAATATCATTACGAACCGTAGCATAGGTAGTTAAAATAAGATTTTTTGTCTTAGCCTCATCTAAATTACGATTATTTCCATGATAGATATAATACGACAATTCAGATTTAAACTTTTCTATTTCATTTGCCCAATTAAAAAGCAGGGTTTTAGGCATAAGTATCAAGGAGGCTTTCTTTTCCTCCGGATAAATATCTGCCAGCATAGTAATAGCCTGAACCGTCTTGCCCAGCCCCATGTCATCAGCCAGACATCCCCCCAGACCGTGTTGGTTAAGGTATCTGAGCCATTTATAACCATGTTTTTGATATTCTCTAAGCTCTCCATTTATTACTGGAAACATTATTTTTGAGTCTTTAATCTTATTGAATCCCAAAAATATCTCCTTGGAATGTCTGAAGGATTCCTCAGCAATCTTCTCATCAATGAGCTCCTCGACTATAGGTAAGTCAAAAAATGAAATTTTTACCTTTTCCTTTTGTTTTTTGAATAAGCGGTGTAGTTTATCAATATATGCCCTATTGATTATGGCACAACTGCCATCATTTAAGGCAATATAGGAATTTTTCTTGTACTGGTTTAATGCCTCAAATAAAGGTATAACCTCTCCCTCTATTTCCAGATTAACATCCCCTTCTAAAAAATCCAGACCATGGGATAAGGAAAGTTTAAGATTTGGGGTAACGGTTTTAACTCGATATGATTTTAATTTTTCAGCCCCCAGAACAGTAAAACGGGTAAGCAAATAAGGTAATTCCTTATAAATAAAATCCCTGGCCAGGCCTTCCTCGATAACAAACAGGTTATCCTCAACAAAGTAGCTATTATCAGAATTTTTATACCTTTTAAGCAATTTTTCAATATCATTGAAACCGGTCTGAATCTCCTCCATAACCAGCTCGCTGACAACTATCTTTTTCTCCAAGTCATTTAGTAAAACAATCTTAGTTACATCATAATTTTCAAAAAAATCTTGCTCAAAACCGGATAGAGAAACAGTAAGACGCAAATATAATGAGTTCTCTGCATCTACCTTTTCAAAGATAATGGTAGGCTTGCTTTGTTTAGGCTCGCCTGTGGTTACTTGATAATCGTTATATTTGACCAGGATGTTTTCAAAATAGGAATAAAGCAGGGAAAGGTATTTTTCAAGATTTGCAGGGGAAAGAACTGTTTCAAATAAAGCCAGTTCTTTAAAATTTTCACCTATGGGCTGAATTTGATAAATACTACCATTGGCCAGGATATGGTCTTCATTTAGCAATGAGAATTTTTCAAATCTATTTCCATGATGGGAAAAAATAATCTTACTGCTTGATACCTCACTTTTTTCTTCTATTATGCAAGCCGTGATTTTACCTGAACCATCGCTGAAGGAAATAGGATTAAATTTACTATCAACAAGGTTATCGCAATGTTGTAGTTGCCAGAGAAGATATTCATGGTGAGCCAGATAAATATTATTATTTGGGGTTTCCCAATCGATATGGAAATTATTCTTATCCTTTATATTTTCAATAGATTTCAATACCTCGCGGGTACCTGCGGTATAAGATTCATAAGGGACATCTATTTCTTGATTATTTCGGTTCACAACCCTGATATATGCCCCGTCATCATCAAAACACAACTGAAAAAATACAGGACAGGGAGACTGTCTTTTTTTAATAACTGTTTTTTTCTTTTTTAATCTCTCGAAAATGTCAATATTTGTTTTCATCATTCCCAGTTTTTCTCTTGAAAATAATCCACAGATGAAGTACTTTACTCTTGTTTTTACTGGCTTTAGCTGATGGTTGATACCTAACACCGAAATCGCTTACATATTAACAACCTCACCGATTCATTAAAAGTTCTATATATCAAGTTTATCATAGAGAATATTGGATGTCAAGAGAAAAATGAGAGTCTTGGGTAAGTGAATAGTGAATAGTGGATAGTGAAAAGGGATTTTCTCTTTCCTCTTCCCTTATTCATTTTTCACTTTTCACTATTCACTTACGAGTCTTGAGGACAGCCCGGTTGCAAAAGTTTATCAACCTGTGCAATCAAGTACCTTATAAACCGCTAAAGCGGTTATTTTCTTCCATTATTTCTTGGTTCACCCCGATGAATCGGGGTGTTATTCTCACCCTTATTGAGTTTAACACCCTGATTTATCAGGGTGACACGAACATTAACACACAGGACTAACCGCTTTAGCGGTTTCCAATAAAAAGATTGGTTGCACAGCTCGAAGTTTATTGACAACGAAAATAAAGAAAGGTATAATAGAGGGAGCAAGGAGCAGGGAGTAGGGAGCAGGAATTAAATTTTCTTTCCCTAACCCCATAACCTCTAATCTACGAAACAAGGTGAATAAATGGGAAAAAAGAAACTTAAAGAGAAGGAGACTCAAAATTATGTAATGTCTATTACCGGAATCATCGTGTTTTTAATCTCCTTTTTTACCTATTTAAAAACCCTTACCCCATCGATACCGCTTCATGATGCAGGGGAATTGGTTACTTGTGCCTGGCTTTTAGGTATTCCCCACCCACCGGGTTATCCATTTTATTGCCTGCTTGGAAAACTGTGGATAACTATCCTGCCCATTGGTAACATTGCCTATCGGATGAACATGTTATCTGCCTTATGTGGGGCATTGACATGTATGATGGTGTATTTTATTATATTAAAAGTGGGAAGTGGGAAATTGTCAGATTCCAATCTTCAAATCCAAAATCCAAAATCCAAAATCCAAAATTTCATATTCCTCATTCCGGCTATGATAGCGGGATTAACACTTGCCTTTGCCACTACCTTCTGGGAACAAGCCGTAATTGCGGAAAAATACACCCTGAATGCCCTGTTTGCCACGCTATTAATCTTTATCCTTCTGAAGTGGGCAGAAGTGATAAGCACGGAGCACGGAGCACGGAGCACGGAGCAAAAGACTCCTTACTTCCTGCTCCATGCTCCACGCTCCATGCTCCACGCTCCATGCTTCCTTTACCTCTTCGCCTTTACTCTCGGACTATCCTTTACGCATCACTTTCAGACTATCTTTCTGCTACCGGCCACCATTTTCCTTGTTATTGCTGTGGTGTGGTGGAAAAAGGGAAAAGATGGAAAAACCTACTCTATTTCCCTTTCCCCCCTTTCCCCCTTTTTCCCTCTTACACTTTTCTTTATCCTCCCTTTTTCTTTCTATCTTTATCTTCCGCTACGCGCCATATTTCATCCGGCAATTAATATGGGTGACCCAAAGACATTAGAAAGATTCTTAGAACATATTCAAACTGCTCAATTTAGTGGATATTTTGAGACATCCATAGCAGACTTTTTTTATCGGCTTTATACCTACACAACCCAATTCTTTCCAAATCAATTTACCATCTATTTAGTTTTGCCCGGGCTAATAGGTATGTTTTCCCTGTTTAAACACTCACCGAAACTTTGGACATTCTTGTCTTTAATTCTGCTGACTAACATCCTGCATTCCTTATTTTATAATATCCCCAATATCCAGGACCACTATTTACCTGCGTTTATCGTCTTTACTGTTTGGATAGGATACGGTGTGCAATCACTGATTCAATGGTGGGGAAAATATTCCCTACTTCCTACAAATCCAAAATCCAAAATCCAAAATCCAAAATTCTCTACTTCCTATTCGAAACTTTCTACCCTTTACTTTCTACTTTTTCTCCTCTTACCTATCATCCCACTCATAACTCACTATCAGCATAGTGACCGAAGTCAAGACTACTTTGCTACCGATTTAGTTAGAAATATCTTAAACCCGATGGAAGACAAAGCAATCATATTTTTAGAAACAGATGACACCGCCTTTCCTTTATGGTATATTCATTATGTTGAAAAAGCCATGCCGACAGCCATCCTTATCGATGTGCCGTTTCTTGCCGTGCATTATGATTGGTATGCCAGAAATTTACAGGAGAAATATCCTGATTTAGCCTTTGATTTTAAGTTTCAGGATATGCTCGGCATAAAATCGAAGGAGTTAGAAGAAATAAGGCAGGAAAGAATCATTAATATCATCTCTAAGAATATTGATTCACATCCCATTTACAATCTTTATAATCCATCTTTAGCCAATAGTTATTCCTTAATTCCACAAGGGATATTCTCAAGGGTATTAAGCAAGGATACAGAGGAATTATGTCAGATTCTTGACAAAAACAAGGGATTTTTATATCGCGGGGTAATGAATAAGGAAATATTCAAGGATAAAAGGACACAGGATTTAATCTCAAGATACCCACAAACTTATTACAACATAGGCACCTTTTATTTCCAGACAGAGCAATATGATAAGGCAATTAAGGAATTCAAGCAGGCATTAGAACTCGACCCCAAATATCTAAATGCCCGATATGGTATTGGTATGTGTTATAAATATAAAGGACTCTACTCTAATGCTATGGCTGAATTTAAAAGGATTTTGGCCATAGAGCCAAATTTTGATAAGGCTTATTATGGAATTAACTGTGTCGAGCAGGAACAAGGCAAGACTGGTAATCGGTAATCGGTAACTACTTGCGGGTGCGTGTAAAATTTGTGGGTAAAATCATGCTGCCTGTAACTGCTCAGTTACAGGCAG
>JASEHU010000147.1 GCA_030018635.1 bacterium | reverse complement strand
TAGAAACTTATAAAACTATTCTTTCCACAGACAAAAGTAGTGTTGAAAAAATATGGTATGTAAATGATTATAATTTAATAAAAGAACATATTGTATTAGAGTTACAAAAATTAATTAATGAAATAGACCCGGATGAAAATAGAATTGTAGTTTTAAAAGATACTCATAGCCTTTTTCAACTTAAAGATGGTTATTGTCAACACTGTAAGAAAAAATTTATTCAATATTTTGGATATTGCTATGGGACTATTAAAAAGTGCAGATATTGTAAAAAGTTAACGGTGATAAAAGATAAGAAATTTGAAAAAGGATTAGAGAGATAGTCTTTTCCCAGGTAGCAAGAAGTTATGCCTTGGGACATGACAGCGTTTGTTTGGGATTCCACCAGAAAAAGGGAAGAGCATAATACCAGAATCTATTTTAGCAATGGGTAAGGAGATAGCAGAGAAGGTTTGTGAAGTAAACATTTCAATTAAGACTCCAGAGGAATTTAACCAAAAAATAGTTCGTGACTGGAGGGGAATGATAGATGCACAAATAAATTATATCACTCAGAATTTAGAAGTAATTGGAAATTTAGAAGCCAAATTTTCTGAATTTGTAATTCACAAAAAAGAAGAAAAAGAGAAGTCATTAGAGTTAATTCAGAAGAGAGAACGACTGGATAAGATCAACAAAGACTATTCCAAAAGTAAAAAAGAGTTAGATGAATCTGACAAAAAACTTCGGGACATGGATCTTGAAGGACAAGCTCTTTTACTGAAAAAAACAAATCTTGAATGGCTTCTTGAGTCAAAACCTGAACATGAAAGACTCAAAGAACAGATTGCAAAGGAAGATAAAAATTATCAAGATATTAGAGCACAATTACTTGAATTGTTACCAAAGATTGAAAAATTAAAATTTGAAAAAAGCAATAGAAGAGACTGTTGATAATATTAAATCAGAAATTAAAACTGCAGAAAATAATTTAAGAGAACTTACTAACCTTGAGAAAGATACTGATAATTGGCAAGCAATAGTAAATCATCAAAAAGAGTTGAAATTGGAATTAAAAAGAACCGAGCAGCAATTTATTAACATGAAAAATGAATTTCGGACTAAAAAAGATGAACTAAATGTTGCGATTGTAACCCAAAACAAATTGATAAAAAATATTGCTAATTTACAACAGTCTCAATCTGAACTACAAACTCTACTTGACAACATCGAAAGACATATATTTAACAACATTTGTCCAGTTTGTGGAACCTTGCATAAATCCAGGGAAGAGTTGGTAGAAAAATTAAGACTTCAACGAGGAATTCAATCCATGGAAATTCAAGATGGACTGAAGTTATTTGAAGATGAGAAGGTTAAAGCTGATGAACTAAAGAGGCAGGTAGACGATATGGAATTAAAGATCAAACAGTTAGAACAAAAAATCAAAGAAGTACAAAAAGAACTTTTTGATACAGAAAAAAGGGTAGGAACTTACGAGGAAAGGGCGAATTTGCTTAACATTTCAATAAATTATGATAATTTGATGGTTGTTATTGATTCGCGAAAAAAGAGTTAGATAGCCAAATTAATGAAAAACAATTAGAACTATCCAAGCAAAAATCCGAAGTAGACAAACAGGAGGAAGGACTCGTACCTTTTGTAAGTGATCAAAAAAGCCTCGAGCAAAAATTACGAGATATAAAATCTGAGTTAAGTCAGTTAAACTCAAAGATTGAAGAAATTAAAGAGGATGCTTTGGCTCGCCAAGTCTCATTAGAGTTGGGAAAAGAGATAATCCAGGGGGATTTATCTGAAACGAAGAAAAACTTCGAATCTTTAGATAAAGAAATAGGAATCCAACAACTTGTACATAAAGATATTAAGAAAAGAACTTTTAGTATAGAGGAGGAGAGAAAGATTTTAGAGAAAGAAATTCAGGAATTAGACAGGGAAATATTAGATTCAAAGAGATATGTTGAGAAAGTGGAAATTCTAATCAAGAGACTAAATTTAGACTTAGATATAAATAAAGAAGATGTGCAGATTCTTAAGGGAAACCTTATGGAAAAATCATCTTATTTAGATTTGTTACGGAACGAAATTATAAATTTTGAGATCGCGTTAGATACCTTACAAACATCTGCACTTTTGGCTGAGATTAAACGGGACATAAAGGATATTGAGAAGCAAGTTCAAAAGGTAAAAGAAGAGCAAGAGTGGTTGAATGATTGGCGGTTATATTTTGATGGTGCCCATAAAGAACTTAAATCCTTACAAAATCAAGCACTTAAAGAATATACCACAAAATTTGGTCCCTTAACTTCTACTATTCAAAGAAAACTGCGTCCGGTTTATGGTTTTGGAGATATGGAATTATATCCAGAAGAAGGCGGTATTGCAGTCCGAGTAGAAAAAGAAGGGAAAAGAGATATTCCTCCAAGTGATTATTTTAGTGAATCGCAAATTCAAATCGTTATGCTGAGTCTTTTCTTAAGTGCTGCATTGACTCAAACATGGTCTTCTTTTGCACCAATTCTCTTGGACGATCCCGTGACACACTTTGACGACTTGAACGCTTATTCTCTAATTGACCTCATTAGGAATTTTATTATGCATCCCGACCACGACAAAAGACCCCAATTTATTATTTCAACATGCGAAGAGCGACTTTTCCGATTGATGCGCCAGAAATTTAACAAACTAAATAACCGAACAATCTTTTATGTTTTTGAATCAATAGGGGAGAATGGTCCCAAAATAAAGAAGGAAATATTATGAAAACTATAACATTTTATTCATACAAAGGTGGCACTGGTAGGACACTGGCACTTGCTAACATGGCAGTATGTCTATCCCGTCTGGGGAAAAATGTATGTGTGCTGGACTTTGACTTCGGATCCCCTGGTCTGCATCACAAATTTGCTAACTCTTTTAAAGAAACAAGGGTGGAGTGGGGTGTCCTGGACTATATGTGGGAATATATTGAATCTGGGTACAATAAGATGCCAGAATCCATCGCAAAATATGCCCGTTCAATAAAACCAGGAGGTTCTGAAAAGAACGGCATTATTCATCTTATTCCAGCGGGTAACATGCAGTCATTTGACTATAAGCAAAAAATTGCATCTTCAAAATGGCATGAGTTATTTTGCTTTATGTCAAAGAATTTAGGGCATGCCCCAACAGGTCCGGATTATGATCCATGTAAGAATATGGAATTTTTCCGGCAAATGCAGAGGAGTATTAGGACACAACTTAAGCCAAACCCCGATTATCTGCTTATTGATTCCCGGACTGGGATCATAGAAGGGGCAGGAGCTTGCACTTGGCTATTAGCGGACATTGTCGTCTATCTATTCCTAAACAATCCCGAGAATATGGAAGGAGTTTATCTTAACTTGCTTGACTGGTGTACCTCTACCATAAAGGATTCTCCGGCTTTCCACTGGAAACCAATCCGTCCTATTTTTGTGTTGACCCGAATCCCTGCCTCAATGGAGGAACAAAGAGGCTTTAAACTGAAAGAGGAAATACTCGAATATTTGAATAGGAAAATAGAAGGCTCAAACAAAAAATTGAAGATGGAAAAGGTGAAAGATATCTGCGTCCTTCACTCAGACCGGGAGTTGGAGCTCAAGGAGACTTTATATATAGGACTCGGAGATTCTGTAGAAAATGTGTTGCTTACCCATGAATACATAAACCTTTTTGCTCATATAATCCCTCAGGAAACAGAGAAATTTGTCCGTGTCGATCAAATAGTCTCAATGTTGAGAGAAACATTGAAACTGGAGGAGTCACCCGAGTCAGTGGAACGGATTTTCAATCTATACCTCTAAAATCAGGCGAAATGTTTAACCCGGCTGACAAATCACGAAATGTGTCACTCAAAGTTGATACCTTTACTCGTATGTTGACTGACATCTACACAGACCTTCGCAAAAAAGAGAAAGAACGGGGAGCAAGCATGAGTACAGTCAGGGGAAGGGTTAAAAAATCTTTTTTTCGCTCAGGTTTGATTTGTGGAGAAGCCTTTGGGAAAGAGTTGGTCGAGGAAATATGGAAAGGTGGAGAGGACATCTCAACTCAAGAGAAACTTGACAAATGGTGCAAATTCGACTCGGATGTGGGCTTTGGTAATTTCTCCTCAAACGATATCAAGATAGACAGCAAAAAACATGTTACCTCTGGTAAAATCATATTAAAAAATAACTTCCTTGCCTCCCGTAGGAAACATAATGTTCCCCATCTCTGTGACTTCATGGTAGGCTATGTTAATGGTGTTCTGAAAAAGGTGTTGGATGCCAATGTTGTAGTGACGCATAAAGCTAAAGATTGTATACAGGGCAAACCAGACAAGAAGAAAGAATGCGATTTTTATTTTAGGAGAGTTGAATAACTATGTCTGATAAACCAAGAATTTGTCTAATATACACAGGTGGAACTATCGGTATGATAGAGACTCCGGATGGTTTAAGGCCACCGGAAGACCCATCTGATTTTCTAAAGATTGCTCCTGAACTTAAAGAACTTGTTGAGATTGATTTTGTACCGCTACTCAATAAAGATAGTACCAATATGAACCCGAGTGATTGGGAGAAGATGGCTCAAGCTGTATACGAGCGCCTCAATAACGAATATAAAGGCTTTGTAATTGCTCACGGCACAGATACCATGCACTTTTCGGCATCAGCCCTTGCCTTTGCATTTGGTAAGAATCTAAATTTTCCAGTTGTATTTACTGGCGCCCAAACTACTCCAAGGGTATTGCATGGGGATGCCCGAGTCAATCTGGTACGTGCCTGCAGGGTGGCACTGGAGCCATTAGCAGAAGTAGTTATTAGTTTTGGCGATTTTGTCTTTCGTGGCTGTCGGGCTCAGAAAAAAGATGAGAAGAAGTTCGATGCCTTTGAGTCGCCGGCATTTCCTCCCTTGGCCTATATTACTGAAACGATTGATATACAACCAATCGCAAGGAAAAGAAAGGATGATGGTCGAGACAAGATCAAGATTAAGTTTCGACCCCATTTTGAAAAGGGTATCTTACAAGTAGCCTTGATACCTGGCCTTGAACCAGAACTGCTCCGGCCAGCTATTGAATCTGATAACTGCCAGGGGGTAATCCTTCAATCATTTGGCGCAGGCAATGTGCCGGATGAAGCAGAGTATTCGTTTATTCCAATAATTACGGAACTGGCAGAAAAAGAAAAACCGACAATCATTACCAGCCAATTCCCTGCCGGTTCTACCCTTGATTCACCGTATGCACCTGGTAAGGCGGCTGTAGAGGCAGGGGCTATTCCCACAGGAAATATGACCTATGCGGCGGCAGCAGCAAAATTCAGATGGGTATTGGCCCGGGTAGAGGAGGAAATAGAAAAAGGAAAAAGCACTCCAGAGGAGAAGATTGATCGAATTAAGGAATTGATGACGGAGAATATTATTGGTGAAGTGGGAGGCGTAGAACCGATAGACTAAAAACAATCATTAGGGAACTATTAAGTTCCGGATACGATATTTATTGCTCGGAAGAGGAAGGTTTAATATTATCTGGACGCAATTTTCAGAGAAGCCACTCCACTCAAAAGTAAGTGCTGTGTACAAAGGTCAGTTTTCTTAGGATGTTATTGTGATTATCAATGAAGTCATTTGGAAGGAAAAATTTGTTAAGAAAATCGAAGGTAAACACAAGGTAACTACTTTTGAAGTAGAAGAAATTCTGCGAGGTAAAATGAAAGTCCGTCGGGTGACAAAGGGAGATGTCGAGGGTGAAGATGTATATTTAGCATTAGGACAAACCAATGCAGGACGGTATCTTTCCGTGTTCTTTATTTTGAAAAA
>JASEHU010000146.1 GCA_030018635.1 bacterium | reverse complement strand
TCTACATTTTAACTGTATTCTCGTAAGATTAAAATGACTTTTCACACAATCTGACGGCTGAAAGTAGAGAGGATGTTTTTTCCTTCTTTCCTCTCCTCCTTCCTTTCCTTGCTTCCTTGATTCTTCCCTTCTTGGCTTCTTCCCTATTCCCTGGTGAGTGTCTTTGTGATGAAATCTTCTTTAACGAAAACGAAAGGTAAAACGAAATGATTTGAAGGGATTCAAAAATAACCCTTGACAAACGCTCATTGATGTGGTATAATATAAATAGGAAGTTAGAAATAATAAAAACGAAAGAATAAACGAAAGGAAAATAGAAAGGAGAGGATGGAAATGGAAAATCAAGCAATCTTAACCCGACCAGAAAATTTGACCGTCAAGGTTACACCTGATAAAATGAAGGCTTATCTATGTATCAATAATCATAATTCCAATAATGCGTTATTGGAGATGAACACCATCAGCTATAAATTATGGGATGAAGGGGTAAAGTACGGCATAAAGGCTCCGGTTATTAAAACGATGTTAGCCCAGCAAATCTATGATCGCTCTATATTAATAGCTGAAGGAATTCCACCGCAAGACGGACAGGATGCCGTCATTAAATATAAATTCAAAAAGAGAGAGAATGTTGATTTAAAAGAAGATTTTGATGGAAAAGTAGATTTTCGTGATTTGGGATTAATTGATATAGTCCATGCGGGTGATGTCCTGGCAACTAAAATCCCGGCTACGCACGGAACCCATGGTAAAATGGTTATCGGAGAGGAAATACCTCCTGAAAATGGACAGGATGTGAATATCCCTATAGGTGAAAACACACACCTGGCCAATAATGGCATGACACTTTTATCTTCAGTAGATGGCTATGTATTTTGGGATAATGACAAAATTGGTGTCAAAACTACTTATGAAGTCCCAGGTGATGTGGATATGAATGTAGGCAATATTTATTTTATAGGACCGGTAAAGGTAAAAGGGGATGTAAAGGAAGGCTTTAGCATTAAGACGGAAGGGGATATTGAAATCGAAGGAGGTGTGGAAAATGCTACCTTGATTTCAGAAGGGAATATTACGATAATGCAGGGAATTAGAGGCATAAGATGTCAAGTTTATGCTAAAGGAAATATAATATGTAAATTTATTGAGCATGCGAATATCGAAGCCAGAGGTAATGTTATTGTTACGGATGCTATTTTACATAGCCAGGTAATTGCCGGGGATGGTGTTTATGTATTAAGTGGTAAAAAGGGGATTATTATCGGTGGTCTGGTCAAGGCTAAAAATGAAATAAATGTTAAAAATATAGGCAATATGTCTGAAGTCTCTACAGAAATCGAGGTAGGGATAGAACCAGGTATACGAGAGGAAGTAAATCGATTGGAAGAGGCACTGGAAACAGAAAGAAAACAACTGCAGGAAACCAAATTAAATTATAATACCTTAATGGTTAAGCATAAAACACAAGAAGCTGAAGAATATCTACTTAATCAGAAAGAATTAGAAGAAAATATCAAAATGATGAATGAGCATCTTATTCAACTCAAAAAACATACCCTGGCTAATCAAGGTGGAAAGGTATCTGTGGTTGATACACTCTGGCCCGGGGTAAAGCTTACGCTGGGTAATTCAACACTTTTGACTAAAATCGATTATCGCTATATAACCTTTATTAATAAAATCGGGACTATCGACCAACGAAAATATGAAAAACCAAAGATTAAAATAGATGAATTATCGATTAAAAAGGTTACTTACTGGGAAAGAGAAATTGATAAGATAAGGGATGTAAAATAGGGGAAGAAATTAAAAGAGTTAAGAGGAATTCATCTGGACTTTCGTGATTTTTAGTGGGTTGAAATCCCTTGAAAACATACGGGACAGCAATTATTGATAAGTTAAGGTTAAACCCTAATCTGCCAAAAATTATAAACACGAAAACTTGAAATTTAAGAAAATACGAAAAGGAATATATCTTTTTTCGTGCTTTCGTGCTTTCGTGATTCTATTGAAGAGGTGAAAAGATGGAAAAATCATCTTCTGAGGCAAGACGATATGTAATTTTAAAGGAGATTTATAAGAAAAAGGTTGTCTCTAATGAAGACTTACGGGATAAATTTGGGGTCTCATTAGTCACGATTAGAAAAGACCTATCTGAACTTGAATCCATTGGTCTGGTCAATAGAACATTTGGTGGAGCAGTTCCTATACTTACCGACAAGGGCGAAGAGATTATTGCCTATGAAGGTTCTATCCAAGAGCGTTCTGAAAGGATAGCCATCACGAAGTATATTGTCGAAAAAAAGGTTGTCAAGGAAGGGAATATTCTATTTATGGATGGAGGCATAATTATTAATATGCTTGCCAGAAGGTTATCTGATAAAAGGCTAAGACACATCACGGTAATTACCAATGCGGTAAATGTGGCTAATGAACTTGGAACATCAGGAACAAATGTCATCCTGACAGGCGGCGACATGAGAAGTGAACAAGGAATTCTTTCAGGGAATTTGTCCAATCAAACCATTGACCAATACTCGGTAGATCTGGCATTTATAGATGTGGATGGACTATCACTTGGTAGTGGGTTATGGGCTAATGATGAAGTGGCGGCTCAAATTAAAAAGCGAATGATCAAGGGAGCAAAAGAGGTTATAATTATGGCTGGCCATTCAAAGCTTGGGCATGAGGTTGGCCAATTATTTGCTACATTTCACTTTGAAGAAGAAAAAGAAAATACACTCAAACTTATGGTTGGAGACCTCAAGGATGAAAAGATAATCAAAATAGACCTTCTTGACCTGCCTGTTGACTATGAAAAACCTGAAAGTGACGACCCAATTCAAAATTGGTTTAAAAATACCTTGAAAGAAAAAGGATGGACAGAGCCGGCCTGGGTAAAAGAAAAATCAGGTGGTAGATTCGAAATCATCGATGGCAAAAGAAGATATTTAGCCGCTAAATCACTGACTACATCAGGTATAAATACCCTCTCTTCTATTCCCATAAAATTTGAACAAGAGCCATTAGTTAAACGCGACTTTAAAATCATCACCTCTTCGAACTATTTTAAACCTCAAGAGGAAAAAAGATATTTCCTTAATGAAAAAAGGAGATTCAAAGAGGTATCTTCGAATATTTTTGTCGATATTGCAGATTGAGACCAGATAGCTATATCTAAACAAATCAGATTTGTAAGAACTTGAATTATAAAAAGGGTTCAAGGATAGGAAAGAGAGAAACAAACCAAATAATGTCACCCTTTCATGGTTTAATGGTAATTATTCAATGAATGCTACAATAATACCATCCCTTCGGGATTAATATAACTCATTGAAGGAAGTGCACTTTTAATTCTTAAATGACAGTGTAAAAGTTTTTTCTTGACTACACAGTATAAAATAGTGTAAAATATAAATATGCTGGGAAAGAAGGGAAATGTTCCCCAAATAGTTCCCCGAAAAAGGAGGTTGACCATAATGTTAAGAAAAATTTTGACGCTAATTGTTTTTTGTCTTTTGGTGAATGAGTTTTGTTCGTGCAGGGTTTTTGCACAAGAAGAAGGGGTGGAAATTACTATCTATAATCAGGATTTGGGGTTAGTCAAGGATAAAAGATTCATAGAATTCAAAAAAGGTAAAAATGTCATAAAATGGCTAGATGTTGCCTCATTGATAGACCCTACATCTGTAAAGTTTAAAGCCTTAAAATATGAAAATGAGGTTAGGATTCAGGAACAAAATTATGAATATGATTTAGTCGGCACCTCAAAATTGTTAGAAAAATATATAGATAAGACCATTGGGGTAATTACAAAGGATAATCAGGCTTATGACGGCTCTTTGTTAAGTTTTGATGAGGAACAACTTATTCTGGCTAAGGATAAGACAAAAGGACCTGTGGTGATGGTTTCACGCGAAAATGTCAGGGATATAAAATTCCCTGAATTACCTGAGGGACTAATTACCAAACCTACTCTTCTCTGGAATATAATCTCCGATGTTAGTGATAAACACTTATGCGAATTGACTTACCTGACTAAGGGAATAAACTGGCATGCAGATTATGTGGTCGTAGTGGATGCTAAAGATGTAAATTTAGACCTTGTGGGTTGGGTAACCATTGATAACCAAAGCGGGACAAATTATAAAAATGCCCGATTAAAACTTATTGCCGGGGACATTCATTTGTTAAAACCTAAAAAGGATGTAAGGGTGGAAAGGTATACCCTGGCTATGAAAGGTGTGACTCAGGATCAGGAATTTAAGGAGGAACCATTATTTGAATATCATCTCTATACACTCACCAGATCTACAACCCTAAAGGATAGACAAACTAAACAAATTAACCTTTTAACCAATAATAATATTCCTTGCCAGAAGACATTTACTTACAATGGAGCACGATATGGTAAGAAGGTGGAAGTGAGTTTAGAATTTGTCAACTCTGAAAAAAACGGACTGGGCATTCCCTTACCTAAAGGCAAAATTAGGGTTTATAAGGCTGATAAAGAAAATGCCTTACAGTTCATTGGTGAAAATGAAATTGACCATACCCCAAAGGATGAGGAAATCAAGCTTTACTTAGGAGATGCCTTTGATGTTGTTGGTGAAAGAAAGTTGGTTGACCGCCAAAAAATAACTCAACGAATTCGTGAAGATAGCTATGAAATAGAAATAAGAAATCATAAAGATGAGGACATTGAGGTTTTAGTAGTAGAACCTCAACAAGGTGATTGGAAGGTAGTTAATACTACCCATGATTACAAAAAGAAAGATGCAAATAGATTAGAATTTAAAATTAAGGTTAAAAAAGGGGCAAAGGAGGTAATAAGGTATACAGTTAGATGCGAGTGGTAGAATAGAGTGAAAAGTGAATAGTGAATAGTGAAGAATGAAGAGTGAAGAATGAAAAATTATTAGTTTTTCACTCTTCACTTTTCACTTTATCCGGGAGTAAGAAGGAATGGGATTAGTAGTTTATATAGATGGTGAGTTTATCCCAGAGGTAAATTGTTCAACTATAGGAGAACAATATGGGTTGTTCGAGAGTTTAATCTTTGAGGATGGCAAAATATTCAAACTGAAAGAGCATTTAGATAGATTATATGATGGGGCTAAATTCCTTAACCTGAGGATACCATTAGAAAAAAATGAATTATCCGAGGCAATTTATAAGACTGTTGCGAAAAATGGGTTATCACCGGCTTATGTAAGGGTAGGGATAATATCCTCAGAGATTTTTCAGGCTACCCATCAATCCATTAGTCTCCAGATAATTGTTAAACCCTTACCTCAATATCCAGAAGAAATCTATACCTCCGGGGTTTCGGGAATAACCGTTCCGACAAGAAGACACCACTTCGAATCCACCAATCCACTTATAAAATCCTCTGATTTTGAGGCTAACATCTTAGCCAAAATAGAAGGAAGTGCCTATTTTGAAGCGATAATGCTCAATGAAACTGGCTATGTGACCGAGGGGACAATAAGTAATATATTTATCTATAAAAACGGGATATTAATTACCCCTCCTGCTTATTTAGGTTTATTAAATGGTATAACCAGAGGATTGGTAATAGAACTGGCAAAACATAAGCAGATTGAAGTAAAAGAAGAGGTTATCAGTCGGTATGAGTTATATTGTTGTGAAGAAGCGTTTTTAACCTTTACCTCGGCGCAAATTGTGCCTGTAACTAAAATAGATGGACGAACCATAGGTAGTGGACAACCCGGGGCTATTACTCAAAAACTCCTATCTTTACTATTCAGACATCAGACATTATAACAATTTGACCCATTATCTATAGTGGGTCATTCCATTTGATATTGGGGGTATCTATGATAGAATCCAGGAGT
>JASEHU010000145.1 GCA_030018635.1 bacterium | reverse complement strand
ACCGCAAGCTTTCACACTAAAGTGAACCATCCCACAATTGTTAATTGTTAATTCTACTCCTTAAGTCTTCCTCCCCATTTTAATTTAGTCCTCAACACCTCGTAGAAACTCCTCTTTCTGGGTTTAATTAATTTTATCGTTTGCTCTCCACAGCTTATCTCTACCTCATCATGCAAATTAAGTTTAACCCCTTGTTGCCCATCAAGGGTAAGTATAATCCCTTCTTCATCAGATTCAACCACAACGGTTATTTTAGATAAATGAGAAATAACGATTGGTCGAACCCCTAATGTATGAGGGCAAATAGGAGTAAGGATAATGCTTCGCATCTCAGGAAGAACAATAGGCCCTCCAGCAGATAATGAATAGGCTGTAGAGCCGGTTGGTGTCGCCACAATCAGACCATCTCCTTGATATGTCGTTAGGTACTCACCATCAATAGACACCTTTAAAGGGATAATCCGGGCTAAATTCCCTTTAGTAATAACCACATCGTTTAATGCTTGATATGAAGAGGGATTTTCGATTTTCGATTTTCGATTTTCGATTTTCGATTCAGGAATTTGGAGTTTGGAGTTATTATTTAAGTCCTTATCTAAAAAGGTATTCTTGTTAAGAATTTTTGCCTTCAACATCATCCGCTCTTCTATCGCAAATTTACCTCTAAGAACATCTCTTAGCGAGGTAAATAATTCTTGTTGCGTAATCTCTGCCAGAAATCCCAAGCCGCCAAAATGAACACCGAGGATGGGAACCTCCTTATCCCCCATGACCCTGACCGCATGGAGCATTGTTCCATCTCCCCCTAAGGCGATAACCAAATCGGAATTATCACGCAGGCTTGCATCTCTAACGGCTAATTCCTTTTGTCCTGATTGTGTGGCCATCGCTTCCTCTAAAAGTAAATTATACCCCCCTTCCCGGGCAAGCCATTCCCGTAATTCTTTAAGCACAACAACGGTATCTTTTCGATTGGGATTGATAAAAAGTGCAATGGTTTTTATCATTTTTTCTTGCCTTTGGGCAAATATTTTTTTACAGCCCCGTCAAAATCGGATATGTAGTTTTTATCCTTTTCTTTTCTGTATTTTTCAAATTCGTCCTGCGCCTTGGTGGCGGCTTCTTTTGCGCTGACTTTGCCTGCGTCTTTTAAAAGTCCTCGCTCACTAAGATGTAAAAATTCGTCCAGTTTAGTTATCCAATCCGCCATTTTCATCAATCTGCCGTATTCTGCCTGAAGCTCGGCAAAGTCCAAATACATGGAAACAATTAGGTTTAACTGTTTTAGTTCGTTTTCTGTGAGATAATTTTTGGCAACAGTTATATCACTTACTGTAATATATTTTCCTTTAAAACTGGTAAGCCCCATCAGTGGCTTTTTACTGTCAGCTCTCTTATTGATAATCTCTGCCGCTGTGTGACCGTGAACAGCATAGTGCATTTTATTTTGTACTGTAGCAAAGAATTCTTGGGTCAGTTTGTCATCTTTTCTGTAATCAATGCTGGTACTATAAATATCTGTTACTTTCTGATAGAAATTGCGTTCACTGCTTCGGATATCTCGAATCCGTTGAAGCAGTTCTTCAAAATAACGAGACCTACCTCCTTGCTGTTTTAACCTTTCATCATCAAGAATAAACCCTTTAATAATGTATTCACGAAGCCTCTGCGTAGCCCAGATACGGAATTGTGTGCCACGCAATGACTTGACCCTGTATCCCACAGCTATAATGACATCAAGATTATAGTGTTTTACAGAGTATTCTTTGCCATCCATACCAGTTCGTCGGAATTCCCGACATACTGATCTTTCGTTCAGTTCGCCTTCTGAAAAAGCATTTTGTATATGTTCTGTTATCGTAGTTCTGCCCTTATTAAAAAGTTCTGCCATCTGATCCTGCGTAAGCCACACAGTTTCATGTTCTATTTTAACTTGTAGTTTAGCTTGTCCATCTTCAGTAGTATAAAGAATAATATTTGACTGATTATCATTTTTTTCCATAATTACTCCAAACTGAAGCCTATTTTTGAGAGCTGGTTTTTTATTTCTTTGTTAAGTTCCGACTTTCTTTCTCCTCAGAATTTCTCTACGGATTGAGTAATTCCTTCCACATCTAATCCATACTTTTTAAAGAGTATTTCCGGTGCCCCGTGTTCAATGAATGTTGATGGAAATCCCAGACATTTAACCCGGACATCGTTTATTTGATTTGCATTTAACAATTCCAGGACAGCACTTCCAAATCCACCGGTGGTGATATGGTCCTCCAGGGTGATAATCCTTTTAGTTTTTTTAGCCAAATTCAAAATCAGTTCTTCGTCCAATGGTTTAACGAATCGGGCATTAACCACCCCTATTTTAAGGTTCAAGTTATTCGCCACAGCAAGTGCCACATCGACCATTTTCCCAAGGGCAAGGATAACCCCGTTTTCGCCTTCAACTAAAACCTCTGCCTGACCAATCTTAAAAGGAAGCTGTGTTTGTGTGATTTGTTCGCTACAACCCCTTGGGTATCTAATGGCACAAGGTTGACAAGATGCAATTGCCAAATTTAGCATAAGGACAAGTTCCGTGGTATCCTTTGGTGACATAACCGTTAAATCAGGTATATGTCGAAGATAGGCGAGGTCAAATAACCCTTGATGTGTAGGCCCATCTTCACCCACGAGCCCTGCCCGGTCAATGCAAAATACCACCGGTAACTTTGACAGGCAAACATCATGTAAAATCTGGTCATAGGCGCGTTGTAAAAAGGTAGAATAGATAGCCACAATAGGTTTAAGACCGGCCACAGCCATGCCTGCCGCCAAGGTAACCGCATGTTCCTCCGCAATACCCACATCAAAAAATCTATCAGGAAAGGCCTTCTTGAAATGGCTTAATCCTGTCCCTTCAACCATAGCCGCAGTAATAGTCACAATCTTTGGGTCGTTTTTGGCTAACTCTACCACTGTCTGACCCATTACTTCGGCATAAGACGGGAATTTACTTACCTTCAAAGGATTCCCGGTTGATATTTCAAAAGGGCTTGTGCCGTGAAACCATTCAGGATTTTTCTGTGCTGGAGGATAGCCTTTACCCTTTTTTGTGAACACATGTAAAAGTCTGGGACCTTTTAACTCATTGATTTTTCCTATAACATTAATCAATAAACCTAAGTTATGTCCATCAATCGGACCAAAATATCTAAATCCTAACTCCTCAAATAATCCCCCATGAATTAATATATTCTTTATCCCTTCTTCTACCCTTTTGACGAGGGTGCTCATTGGTGAACCTAATCTTGGAATTTTAGTAATTAATTCCTGAATATCCCCACGGAGTCGGGAATAGATGGGCATCGTCAGGAGTCTATTTAAATAACTTGACAATGCCCCAACGGTTTTGGAGATAGACATTTCATTACTATTTAAAACCACAAACAGGTCTTTTTGGAGTTGTCCGGCATGATTTAACGCCTCAAACGCCATCCCGCCAGATAAAGAGCCATCACCAATAACTACCACTATCTTGTTAGACTCCGAGCCTTCAAACTCATTAGCTATTGCCATACCTAATCCTGCTGAGATAGAGGTAGAGGCATGACCGGTATTAAATGCATCGTAAGGCGATTCTTGTCTGCGAGGAAATCCTGATATTCCTTCATAGTTTCTCAATGTCCGAAATGCCTTTTTCCGTCCTGTAAGCAATTTATGGGCATAAGATTGATGTCCTACATCCCAGATAATTTTGTCCTCAGGGGTATTCAGGACATAATGCAAGGCAATAGTTAATTCTACTACTCCCAGACTGGAAGATAGATGTCCACCGGTTTGTGAAACTGTTTGGACTATTTCGTCTCTTATTTCACCTGCCAGGTCTTTTAACTGCTCAGGATTTAATTTTTTAAGTTCTTTTGGTGAAGTAATCGTCTCAAGCAAACTTCTTGTTTCTTCCATCACCATTTTATTATACAATATTTGAATAAGATTTGCAACAATTTTTTATTTAGGCTCAGCAATTCTAATTATGGTAACATTTGTGTAAGAAAGGAGAAAGGGGGAAGGTGGAGAAATGGGGAAGAAATATCATTTTAAAATGATAAATGATAAATTTAAAATGAATTTCTCCAGTTCTCCCTTTTCTCCATTTCTCCTTGTCGTACACATTTCAAAATTAGAATTGCCGCCCTTTCGCCTTCCCCAACAATTCCTCTGCATGTTTTAATGATGTGGTGGAGACCTCGTGACCATCTAAAAGAAGGGCTAATTCTTTTATGCGGGAGGCTCTGTCTAATTTAGTTACCCGAGTATGAGTTTTATCTCCAATTATTTTCTTCTCTACATGGAGATGGGTTTGGGCATAAGCGGCTATTTGCGGCAAATGGGTGATACAGATCACTTGTCGAGTCAGACTGGTCCGACTCAATTTCATTCCTACATTTTGCCCTATTTTTCCACCAATTCCGGTATCGATTTCATCGAAGATAAGTGTTGGTATTTCATCTGCCTGGGCTAAGATGGTTTTTATGGCTAACATCACCCGTGAAATCTCTCCGCCAGAGGCAATATTGGATAGAGGTTTTAGCAGCTCGCCTACATTGGGTGAAATTAAAAATTCCACTACATCCACCCCTGTTGAATTTATTTTAACTGCTTTCCCATCAATCTTAATCGCACTCTCCGGCTCCTCTCTAAAGGTTATTTCTACCCCAAACCGGGCTTTATTCATTCCCAAATCAGACAATTGGATAATTATTTCATCGGCTAATTTTGCCGCAGACTCTTTCCTTTTTTGGGATAATTCAACTACCTTCGATTCTAAATCTGAGGTAACCTGGGCGAGCTGATTTTTCACCTCTTCAATCTCTTCTTCGTTATGGACAATAGAATTTATCTGTGCCGTAATCTTATCCCTATACTCAAATATGGCGAGAATTGTTCCTCCATATTTCCGCTTTAATTTATGCAGTAAATCCAATCTTGCCTCAACCTCTTCTAATTTAGCCGGGTTAAATTCAATCCCCTGGAGATAATTATTCAATTCCTTAGTGAGAATTTCTAATTGGTAGGACAGGTTCTCGGCTATTTGGGCAGATTCTTTTAATGATGGGTCAATCTCGACAATTGAGGAAAGTTTTTTTACTACCTGATAGAAATTGGTATTGATAGCCTGTTCTTCCATACCATAGAGTAATTGGTAAGCCTCTTGAGCCAGAAGGTGAAGTTTTTCTGCATTACGCAGGAGTTTTGCCTCCTGGTCTAACTCCTCATCCTCTCCTGATTTAAGGTTTGCCTGGTTGATTTCCTCCAGTTCGAATTTTAGCAAATCCAATTGCCTTGCCTTTTCTTGTTCATTGATAGAAAGTTGGGATAGTTTTTGGTTTAGGCCGCTAAATTGCTGATAGATTTGGCTAACCTCCAGCTGAAGATTTTGAAGTGTACCATATTTGTCCAATAAGTTTAGTTGTGTGGTTTGATTAAGCAAGGATTGATGTTCGTGTTGGCCATGAATATCAACCAGGGCTTTGCCTACCTCGATAAGGGTGCTTAAGGTAACTATTTTATCATTGATGCGGCAGAGGTGTTTGCCGGAGGCTAAAATTTCCCGTTGAAGGAGCAGATTCTCATCAGATAACGGCAGACCATAATTTGCCAGCATTTCCTTGACCACTGCATTCCCTTTGATTTCAAACAAGGCTGAAATAACGCTTCTTTCACTTCCTGAACGGATGTAATCAGTAGTCACCCGCTCACCCAGAACCGCATTAATCGCATCAATAATAATAGTTTTCCCTGCCCCTGTCTCACCCGTCAGGATATTAAGCCCACTGGAAAACTCTATCTCCAATTCATCTATTAAAACAAAATCCTTGATATGTAATTGAGAAAGCATAATTAATCCTACTTTTCTTCATTAACAAGGCTAGTGGGTCATTCCATTTGCTATTGGGGGTATCTATGATAGAATCCAGGAGTCAGAATCCAGGAGTCAGAATAAA
>JASEHU010000144.1 GCA_030018635.1 bacterium | reverse complement strand
ATTTTACCTAAATTCTTACAAATTGTCAATAAATGTCGATTGCACAGGTCGAAATAATTTATCTTGTTTATCATGAGTATCCTGTTTAAATTTTGTGGTTGTTCATTTCAGACTTTAACGCCTTCATACTAATCTTTATTCTGTTTTTAAATACTCCTAATGATGGTGCAGTTAAAAGATGTTTCAAGAAAAATCCTAATCTGAAATAAAAACTTTTATAGGCAAATTTTAAAAGGTTTGTTAGTTCATCTGGGTTTTGATGCCAAACAGGAATTTTAAATTCAGAGTTTAGAGCGACATATTCCTGCCATAAGTCTTTCTTTATTCCACTGTTTGAAAGCCAGATTTTATAAATTTCAGTGTTGGGATGAGGTATAATAAGTGAGAAATATGCAAAATCCGGATTAAGTTTATTTACAAATTTAATCGTCTTTAAGATATCTTCTTTCGTTTCTTCAGGGAAACCAAACATAATATCCACTGAACTGGTAATTCGGACATCATTGGTAAGTTTAATCGCCGATTGAATTTGTTCTACGGTAAATTCCTTTTTTAATAGGTCTAACATTCTTTGAGTCCCAGTGCCAAGTTCATAATGTATCCAGATACATCCTGCCTCCCTTAATTTTAAAAGCAAGCCATAATCAATGTTATTCACCCTTGCCTTAATCCGCCACTTAATTTTTAAATTTCGCTTGATAATTTCATCACAAAACTCGAAGACCCGTTTACGATTAAGGGTGAACACATCATCAACAAAAATAAATTCTTGTATGCCTAATTGGACACATTCTTCTATTTCGTTTATTACATTAGCATTACTCCTTGCCCGAAAATTTTTACTAAAAGGTGGACGATAACAATAAATACATTCATAAGGACATCCACGACTACTTAATATGGTAGTAAAAATATTAGAATTCAACAGGTTTGCCTGGTAGAGGTATTTTTTGTAAGGAATCATCTCCCGCTGAGGGAAAGGTAAGGAATCAAGGTCAAAGATTACATCCTGGGCAGGAGTCTGAATAACCCGGCCATTATCTTTATAAATTATCCCCTTTATCTGATGTAACTTACTCCGGTCCTGATCTAAACAATTAACTAACAAAGTAAAGACAATCTCACCTTCACCTACGATTAATGAATCAATAGATTCAAATCTAATCGTCTCATTAGAGAAGATATAAGTATGTGTCCCACCTAAAGTTACATGGATAGAACTATTTATCTCTTTAACGATTTTAGCGATTGCAATCGCCTCCGGCAAGGTGTAGGTCGTAGTAGTCATTCCAACTACATCTGGGGATTTAGTCTCTATTTCCTGTCTGATTTCTTTATAGCCCATTCTTAAAATCTGTGTATCTAAAATTTCTACCTCATGATGAGAATATTTCTTTAAATAAGCCGCTATGAACATCAAGTCCAATGGAGGATAATACTGCGGTTCTTCTCCAAAGATACTGGGTATCTCTGTAAATAATGCTTTTATTTTAGGCAAAGAAATGAGCATTATCTTCATAAGGATTTTAGTATAGCATAAATAATTTTACTTTGCAACCTATTTTTGGGTGGTGTCCTATTATAGCTTAATTATAGTGAGGCATCTAAAAAAGTATAAAAAGGGGGATTATTCATTGCAAATTTATCATTGCAAATTGTAAATTTTAAATTTAAAATGCTAAATTTGCAATAACGAGGCAAGCCTCCAATCATTGGCCGATTACGGTTCGTAGCAACAAATCTTCCCATTCGCTCAACTGCCTCTTCAATTTTTTCTAAAGAGGTAGCATAAGAACAGCGGATATATCCTTCGCCGCAGTCACCAAAGGCAGTTCCCGGGACAACGGCTACCTTCTCTTCGAAAAGTAGTTTTTCGGCAAACATCTCAGAGGTAAGCCCGGTAGTTTTAATTGATGGGAAGACATAGAAGGCACCACCCGGCATCCGGCATTCTAATCCAATCTCATTTAATCCTTTAACAATTATCCTTCGCCGCTGATTATATTCATTGTACATTTCTTCTACCGCTTCATTGCCGTGCCGCAATGCCTCTATAGCGGCTTTCTGGCTAATGATTGAGGCACAAAGCATGGTGTATTGATGTATCTTGGTCATGGCCGCAATAATTTCTTTATGCCCGGCGGCATAGCCAATTCGCCAACCTGTCATTGCATAAGCCTTAGAAAATCCGTTTAGTAGGATTGTTCGCTCTTTCATACCTTCTAAAGAGGCAAAGGAGACGGGTGACATATCGTAAGTAAGCCGGCTATAAATCTCATCAGAAATAACCAACAGGTCATACTTAGCCACCACATTAGCTATCTCCATTAATTCTTCTTTGGACATAGTCGCTCCTGTAGGATTGGAAGGATAAGAAAGCAAAAGGGCTTTAGTCCTATCGGTTATTGCCTCTTCTACCTGCTGAGGTGTAATCTTAAAGCCAGTATTTGCATCAGTAGGGATAACTATCGGCTTGCCACCGGCAAATATGGTGCAGGGTTTATATGAGACATAGCAAGGTTCTGGAATGATGACCTCATCACCAGGATTAAGAATGGCTCGTAAGGCTAAGTCTAATCCCTCACTTACCCCCACGGTAATTAAGATTTCAACCTGTGGGGAATATTCCAATCCGTAATCATTAAATAAACGCTCACTGATACCCTGTCGTAGTTCAATCAAGCCGGCATTAGAGGTATAAGAGGTATAGCCTTGCTCTAAGGAGTAGATAGCCGTATCGCGAATATGCCAGGGGGTAACAAAATCAGGCTCGCCTATGCCTAAGGAAATCACATCCTTCATTGTGGTTATCAGGTCAAAAAACTTACGAATTCCGGATGGGGGAATATTCTGAACTGCTTTTGAAACAAAAGCGTTTTTATTCAATATTAGTCCTCCTTCAATGTAATAAGTCAGCGATTGCAGGTTTGCTTCGTTAGGGATTTTCCACAACGAGGCAAGCCACAACGAGGCAAGCCTCAACGAAGCAAGTTTCCGGCACGATTCTTGCGGTCGACTGGTTAGATTTTTATTTCAATCTATCTTTTATCCATGCTGGATTTCGTCGGCAATCAAGTACGGCATATACAAGATACTGTATCGTAACTGCTCAGTTAACGGTGGGGTAGAGATTGGTAGAGATGGGTGGAGATCAGGTAGAGATTTATTGTTTTCTTTACCAATCTCCACTTAATCTCCACCAATCTCCACTTATTTTTCCACCGTTCACTGAGCGGTTACTTTTATCTTCTGTCCATTGTCAATGAAAAAATGTTTTGTTTATAAATCTTTGCTGAGGCGTGTAATTGAGATAATTCTGATTCAGTAAGGTTAAGTTCAATTATCTCTTCTACCCCATTTATCCCTAATTTTACCGGCACCCCAATATAGATATTGGATATTCCATATTGTCCTTCTAAATATACTGAGCAAGGCAGGATTTGTTTTTTATCCTTGAGGATGCTTTCAGCCATTTGGACAGTTGCCGAGGCCGGGGTATAAAAAGCACTACCTGTTTTGAGCAATTCTACTATTTCACCGCCTCCCTTTTGAGCCCGCAGGCTAAGTCTGTTTATGGTCGCCTCATCCATTAATTCTGTAAGTGGTATTCCAGAAACCGTAGCGTATCGTGGTAAGGGCACCATTGAATCCCCATGTCCCCCTAAAATTATCGCCGAGATGGCTTTGGCAGAGACTTTTAATTCTTGAGCGATAAAATAGCAAAACCTCGCTGTATCTAATACCCCAGCCTGACCTAAAACCATTTGAGCAGGAAATCCAGACACCTTCCAGACATGATAGGTCATCACATCTACCGGATTAGTAACCACAATAATGATGGCCTCAGGGGTGTATTTAACGATATTCAAGGTTATTTCTTCAATAATCGATGCATTTTGGTGAAGTAGGTCCTCTCGGGACATACCTGGTTTACGAGTAAGACCGGCGGTAATTATAACTAATTGTGAATTGTGGATTTTTGAGTAATCCGATGTGCCGGTGAGCTTCGTCTCAAACCTTTCAATCGCTCCTGCTTGTGCCATATCAAGGGCTTTACCTTCAGCTAACCCTGGCAGGACATCCACAAGTACTATTTCATCAGCTAATTCCTTTTGAGCAACAAAAAGTGCCGTTGTTGCCCCTACATTTCCTGCACCAATAATACTAATTTTCTTCATTATCTTTTTCTCCTTTCATTGACTAATTTTACCACACAGCATCTTTTTTGTCAATATCTTTATTCGCTGAACTTTAATTCAGACATTAGACTTCAGACTTTAGACATCAGACTTAGAAGAAGACACTCCATGTACTAATTTCCTCCATAGAAAAGTCTATTGTCTGAAGTCTGATGTCTAATGTCCAGTGTCTGAAAAGGGATGGAAGAAAGAGGTAGAGGATAATCGCAATCGACCTATAATTTCTCCGGGCACCATATTTAAATTGGTGAGCGAAACAGTTATTTTTGAGCAACAAAACTTATTGGAAATAGATAATTTTGCCTAAGACATAGAGCAGAGAAACCTAAACGTGCATATTTTATTTGTATCCTCTTGATTAGCAGAATGTTGCATAAACTGTCACCTTTTCCGCTCGCGGACTTCCAACTTTTCGATAGGCACTTAGAGTCATATATCGTGTTGGACGAAGTGGCAAGTAAATCTTCCTCAATAGCCTACTCCAACCACTTATCGTCTCTTTCACTCCTAACCATTCTTCTACCACATTATCGTTTTCATGGAGTAACAAGTTATTATATAGTTTCTGTACTTTATCAGAATGAGTTCATAGTTATCTTTGCGGGTTTCGTCGTTATACCAGTAGCGACTGACATTAAGCATTAGCAGCTTCAAGGAGGCATGGAGCGATTCCCCGAAGTCTACTGGATGTACTTGTTGTTTCCAGTTTTCGTGGTGTAAGTCGGACGATTTCGTGTCCTGATGTGCATTGTATGGAACGCAGATCGGCACAAATTGCCGAAAGGTCACCTTTGAATCTCTGAGTGTGCTCCATTCGGTACTTTCGTACTTCGTCAACGATTGAGTCTCTCATTTGTCAACCTCCAACAGTTCCTCAGGTGAGCATATTTCGGGACACCAGTAGCCAGCAATTCACGGTGAATACGATACCTCTAATCGAAAATCAAGGAATGGAAAACTTCGCTCTGGCAAAGGGATTCAATCTCTTCTATTTAAGACTTGATGCGCCAGTTTTTGGGCTAAATATTACGAAGAAAATATTTTAAAATCGCTCCAAACCCTTATAATAGCACGGGTTTTCTGTTCACCGTGAATTGCTGACAAATATTCGTAATCCATCAGTTATCAGTTGTGAAGTAGGTTAGTTATCAATAGGTTCAAGGTGCAAAGGTTAA
This sequence comes from bacterium, assembly GCA_030018635.1. GTDB lineage: Bacteria > UBA9089 > CG2-30-40-21 > CG2-30-40-21 > SBAY01 > SBAY01. The sequence goes on along the minus strand of JASEHU010000144.1, from coordinate 625 downwards.
GGTTGAGATTGAGGAGCAAACCCCTTAACCTTAACCTCAACCTTGAGCCTTGAACCTTTTTCAACTGATAACTGAGGGATTACATAGTAGGTCATTCCGGTGGCCGTGTGTTCCATCGCTTGTGCAGCCATAAATATTGCTCCGGGTACCTCCTGATTACATCCTCAAAATATGCGGTATAATCATGGATAATCTCCTCTACCGTTTTCTCGTAATGTTCGTAGGGCTCAAGGTAGGCATGGTGAAGCCCGTTTTCATAAACATCGTAAGCCAGGATTATTGGAATTGTGAGTTTTTTATGGAACAGGGCAGGACCTAAAGCCGTAGAGGCTTTTTCCCCGAAAAAATCGACAAACATGCCTGATTTGCCTGCATCCTGGTCGCACAAAAACTCGACAATTTTACCCTGGGACAAGGCACTTATAATGTTTTTTGGGGTGCGATGCAGAATAACAAAATCCTTGCCTGAAATTTTTATCCTTGAGGTCAGATGCTCAAAAACCTTCTTGTTCCTTTGCTCCTTTAATATATGCACCAGCGGCAGGCCATGAAGGGCAAGTGCGTAATCCATTAAATGCCAATTCCCGAGATGAATGGTGCAGAATAGGACGCCTTTATTTTTTTT
>JASEHU010000143.1 GCA_030018635.1 bacterium | reverse complement strand
TGGTCGTCCACTGCTTGAGATTAAAAGTCTCGTGTTCTAACTAGCACAAGGAGTATAAGTATATTCCTGCTGATAAAGGTAACAATAACCCAGATACAAAGGGCAATAGCACTATGTCCGGAGGGCATTCCTCCCCTCAAAAAAGTCCCTTTGCCAACAGAGGCTTTGATGGCTACTACAGCTATTAAGACTAATGATATACTGATAAAAGAGATATGTAGGAGATTATGTTCTGTTTTTAAAACTATTGGGGAAGATATATGAATTCGATTGTACAAAACTAAATAACCTATGGTTAAGGCAGTAATAGAGGCAATCAATACGGCTCCAGCACCAATATCCTTAGCTGTGCCGGCTGTTCTGTGATGGGTATCGATGATTAAATCTACTATGGCTTCAATAGCGGTATTGAGCATCTCACTTATTAAAACTAACCCAATAGCAAAAAACATAGCCGCTAATTCAATGCGAGTTAAATCCAGGAACAAACTCGCCAGTAGAACAAGCACCATAACTATCACATGTAATTGCATATTGCGTTGCGTTTTTAATCCATGAACAATACCGGCAATGGCATAATTAAAACTATCGGCTAATCCTCTAAATGGTTTCAAATTTTTACTTTACCCCCCCTACATATTTTCGATTTTGGATTTTCGATTTTGGATTTTGGATTTTGGATTTTGGATTGAAGAAATCGAAAATCGAAAATCCAAAATCCAAAATCAAATGATAGACTGGGCTAATGTCTTCAGGAGGATTGATTCATCCAGAATAGTAATTTTGCCACGATAGAATTTCAAGCAACCTTTTTCCTGAAAATACCGTATAATTTTACGCATTGATTCCCTTGATGTCCCGGATAAACTGGCCAGGTCATGATGGGTTAATTTAGTATCGATTAGTTTACCTTCTTTGGTGTCCACACCATGTTCATCTAAGAGTTTAAATAGTATCTGTATGGTTCTCCCTGCGGCACTGACGAATCTTAAACTCTGAATCAACTCATCCGCCCGTCGTAATCTCTGGCATAAAATAGTCAGTATCTTAATCGTAATTTGAGGATAGCGATGTAATATTCTAAGAAAAACCTCCCGTTCCAGAGTAATCAATTTTGTCTCCTCTAAAGCGGTGATGGTTGCCGACCTTGGTTCTCCATCAAGAATAGACATCTCTCCAAAAAAGGCTAATGGATGAAGGGTAGAGAGGACAATTTCTCGCTCACCAAGTGCCTCGGCCGTTACCTTTACACTCCCTGACCTGACAATAAAAAATGTTGTCCCGAGCTCTTCACTGCTAATGATTGTTTGACCCTTTTTGTAAGTTACCTCTTGAGTTGCGTTGGCCAACAGTTCCAGGTCCTCTTTTTCTAATGAATTAAAAATAGATACCTTCCCTAAAAATTCACTTTTGGTCATTTCACACCTCTTGGTATTTTTACGATAAACTCATTTTCCGTTAACAGTAATTCAATCTCTCTCCCCAAATCTTTCATTTTCTTCATCATCCTATAAACGCCGCTGCCCAGGTCTGTTACCATCCCTATCTTATACAAAAAATTATAAATTTTTGGATTACGGAGGGTATGAGAAACACCTATCTTCATAGATTCTAATGTAACACTATCAGGTAGTTTTCCCGGGGTTATAATTTCAACTCTATCTTCGAATATAAACAGCCTTATTGAGGCCATAATTGTATAATCGCGGTGAGCAATAGCATTGACTAGCCCCTCTCTTAATACATCTTCTGGAATTTCCGGGTATATCTCTGGCTTAAACCCTTCAATGCGATGCGTCTGTTTCAAATAGAGTCTCAAAAATTTTATAGTGCTATCAATAATTTCCTCGATTTTACCGATTATATCCTTCTTGTCTGAGGGAGGGATAGAGATGTCTTTTCCTGAAATATAGGCAGTTATTATCTTAGACTCCGGCATAAATATTTGAGGTTTTTTCCCGAAAAATAACATTCCGGCAACAGTAGGTTTTTTTTCTTCTGTTAGAATCTTCAAGTTTAACATGTAATTCTCTAACAAACCTTCTTCAGTAGCCAGACCTATGTATTTTTTCACAAAGGATTTGAAATAATCTAAATCAATATCCGTAATGGCAGATTGAGGGATAGGGCATTCATCAAAATAAATGCTTTCACTTGTCTGATACAATCTCCTTACCTCTTCCCATGACGCCTGCCTGCACCTATTTCCCGAACGAATATAATAAACCCCGCTTTTTGTTCTATAAGGTCTTTGAGTGCCTCTGGGAACATTAACAATGAGTATAGTTTTATCTTCTACCTTTATGGTTTCCGCCAAAATAGTTATAGGTGGCTCACAACGGTTAAATGCCACATCGTCTATTCGAAGTAACCCTGCATCCGAGCTCTCCAGGCCAACCATCTTTTTTTTGTCAGAGATGCCTATTATTATCTGCCCACCATCAGTATTGGCAAAACAAACAATAGCTCTGGCCAGTGTTTCGTTGTCAGGCAAAATTTCTTTGAATTCCGTATGGAGATTTTCTCCTTTTGATATTTTTTCGTAAAGTTCTAATAACTCCATTTTTTATCCCTTATAGCACCTATTAAGCAAAAGTGGGCATAAAATAGACAGTAAGCATTCAGGTATCAGCCGTCAGCAATCAGTTTTAGACCACAGGAACAAGTCGGATTGCACAACTGTTCATAGTAATCCTCTTTAGCGAGTGGATTCACCGCATAAATGCGGTCACTACGAACTTTTCTGGTTCTGGCTGAAGGCTGATACCTGACACCTGAATGCTTACAACAGACTGTGTGAAAAGTCATTTTAATCTTACGAGAATACAGTTAAAATGTAGAATGTAGAATGTAGAAATTTAGGTCTCTTCTCTTTCCCCAATTTCCAATTTCCAATTTCCACATTCTACATTCTACATTCAATATTCTACATTCAAGGTGAATTTCCGATTGCACAGGTCGAACACTTTTGCTTAATAACCGCTATATCAACTTACTATTAACTTAACAAACCCCTTTTTCCCTACTTGAAGTATTTTGGGCAAGGTCAAATCCAATTCAAGATTTAGGTCTATTACCTTCTTCCGGTCTATTTTAACCCCGCCTTGATTGATTAATCTTCGTGCCTCACTTTTACTCGGGGCTAATTTTGCCATAACAAGGACATCTATCAAGCCAACAGATGGTTTATTCACCTCAAAGCTGGGTATCTCTTCGGGTAATTCCTTGTCCCGAAATATCCGCTCGAATTCCTCTTCCTGGTTTTTAGCCTCAGCCTCATCGTAATAATATTTGATTATCTCCTTAGCCAATATTTTTTTTGCCTCTTTAGGATGTAGGTTTTCATCTAAAGAAATATCTGTCAGCAGTTCAAAGTATTTTGGCATCAGGGCATCGGGGATAGACATCAATTTGCCAAACATCTGTTTTGGTGACTCAAGCACACCAATATAATTACCATAACTCTTGCTCATCTTGCGGACACCATCGGTGCCTTCCAATAATGGCATGGTCATAATTACCTGTGGTTGTTGACCATAATCCCTTTGCAATGCCCTGGCGACTAAAAGGTTGAATTTCTGGTCTGTGCCACCTAATTCCACATCTGCCTTGACGACAACGGAATCATAACCCTGAAATAATGGATAGAGTAATTCGAGGATAGTAATTTCTTTTCCTTCGGTGTAGCGTTTTTTAAAGTCGTCCCGCTCTAACATCCTGGCCACGGTATAGCAAGAGGCAAGTTTCATTATTTCAACCGAGCTGAGTTTTCCCAGCCACTGGCTATTAAAAACCACCTCGGTTTTATCACGGTCTAATATCTTGAATACTTGCTCCTGGTATGTTTTGGCATTTCGTTCGATTTCTTCGTCAGACAGTGGTTTTCGTGTTTCATCTCGGCCGGATGGGTCGCCAATGCGAGCGGTCCAATCGCCGACAATGAAGATAACCTTATGTCCCAGGTCCTGGAGTTGCCGAAGTTTGCGTAAAATAACGGTATGCCCAAGATGAATATCCGGTGCAGTAGGGTCTGCCCCAAACTTTATCCGCAGAGGTTTGTTTGCCTTGAATTTCTCAAGCAACTCATCCTCTACGATTATTTCTTCCACCCCGCGTTTAATTATGTTTAACAAATTTTCTCCTTAATAATAATTACACTTTTCCCTCATACCCTGAGGTCCTAAAAAAGCACCTTTGTCGATAATAACGAGGTCTTTGTTTCCTTTCCCATATTATTATAAACCTCCTGATGGGTATAATTCAAAGAGATGTTTTTTGCTATCCTGAAATTTATTTTTCCAGTAAGGGTGCTGTTTGGGGCATTGAAATCAATCAGGTTATGTCCTTTTTCCCTTCTTTCATGGTCATAGGCAAACGATATAGAAATGTTTTGTCTGGTCATACGCAAAAATAGTTCATTTTCTAATTTTAGTCCCAGATGTAGTTTTGGGGCAATCTCTTTTGAGCGGTCTTCATATCCTAAAGAGATTATGGCTAAATCACTTAAGTACCAATCAGCCGCCGTATCCCAGCTTTTCTGGTTTTCTGCCTGCTGGAGCGTGGAAGTTCCCGGTCTTGTAATTTCATACAAAGAATTAAATATACCGGGAATAAAATCAGCCCCTAAATCCCGTAATTCCGTTTTAAAGGCAAGAGAAGAAAATCCCTGCCCAATGTTTCCGCTCAGTCCTAAGGCTACTCCATGACCATAATCGGAAATTCTGGCATAATCGGTATGAAAGGATAGCCATTTATAAATTGGTAGTTCAAGGTCTATCCCCTTAACGGTTAAATTGTCCTTATTGCCTGATTGGGGTTCGCTATCCTGGACATAGGTAGCACCAAGAATAATCTTATTGATTAACGGGATATCTATATTCTTTAATGGCTTGAAGTAAATCCTTGCCCCACAAACCCTTGGGTCGGTAACATCATTTACCAATGTCTCCAATCCAGTGGATTCTAACTTAATATTCAGCACCGAGCCTAAGGCATCCTTAACGATATCTGTGCCTCGATTGGAATATCTATCAACAATGAATCCATGTCCTAATGTTGCCTGCGAAAGTTTTCCCAGCCGAAGATATAGCGGGCTATTTCCTTTATCTGCAAAACGGATATAATTGATGATATTGCCTATTTCATCCCAGTCCTCATCCCTGAATCCTTCATCGGCATTCCAACGGGCTAATAGATTTAATCCTATCCCAAATTTACCTTTATTGAATTCCGGCTGCAAAATCAACTCGTTATAGTTTTTGTCGTTAATCATCCTTGAGCCTGCTACCAGGGATAATTTTAATTTAGCCTCCGGTGTTTCCTGGCTATTTTCAGCATAAGAAGCCCCTGCCAAACAAAATAAACAAAAGATAATCATAAAATTCTTACTACTCATTTTTCCCTCCTTGAAAAGAATTTATAGGTCATATAAGACTTACAAGACCTATTCTTAATTTTAGCACAAAGGGTAGTTTTTGTCAATTAAAATAATGCTTGACAACTATGGTCTTTTTTGATAAACTAAATATGTGCCGCGAAAAATTCTAATCATTGATGATGATAAATGTATAATTGAGATTACCAGGGTTGTTTTAGAAATAAATGGATATGAAGTTCTGAATGCCTTTGACGGGGAAGAGGCAATGGCTAAGGTGAGACACGAGATTCCAGACCTCATCATGTTAGACCTTCTCATGCCTAAAATGGATGGTTGGGAGGTATATAACCAACTTAAGGAATATTCTAAAACAGCTCATATTCCCATAATATTAGTTAGTGCCTTAGATAAAGATACTCAAATGAATAAAGAGATGGATGTTGAGGGTTATCTTGAGAAGCCTTTTGAAATTAATGAGTTAATAGAAAAGATAAATAATGTTTTAGACTCTAAGCGGGAGTAGCTCAGTTGGTAGAGCAACAGCCTTCCAAGTTGTTGGTCGCGGGTTCAAATCCCGTCTCCCGCTCCAAAGTAAAATTATCGGGACGGTTCATTTTCATCGTTTTTCCTGTGATTTCTTTTGGAAATTAGAAAT
>JASEHU010000142.1 GCA_030018635.1 bacterium | reverse complement strand
ATGAAGGAAAAAGAAGACAATAAATTCTTAATCTTATAATTTATAATTTATAATTCATAATTTATAATTATACGAGGAGGATAAAAAATGAGTAAAAAGTATTATTTAATGTCACCAGGACCTACCTCAGTTCCACCAGAGGTAAGTTTGGCCGAGGCAAAACCGATTCTTCACCATCGGACAAAGGTTTTTGAGGGAATGCTTGGTCAGGTCAACGAGGATTTGAAGTATCTATTTCAAACCAAAAATGATGTCTATACCTATGCTTCATCAGGAACCGGGGCAATGGAGTCGGCCGTTGCCAATCTGCTCTGTGCCGGTGATACTGCTTTGGTAGTAAGAGGTGGAAAATTTGGTGAGCGGTGGGGAAACATCTGTAAGGCTTATGGCGTCAATTTTATACCATTAGACATAGAGTGGGGTTATGCGGTTAGCCCGGACGAAATCGAGGTTAAATTAAAGGAAAATCCAGATATAAAGGCGGTATTTACTACCTTGTGTGAAACCTCTACCGCAACCCTTATGCCGATTAAGGAAATAGGGGAGGTAGTAGCTAAAACTAATGCCTGTCTGGTCGTAGATGCGGTTAGTGGCTTAGGGGTTGACGAGTTCAGGATGGATGAATGGAATGTCGATGTAGCCGCCGTTGGCTCTCAAAAGGGCTTAATGATTCCACCAGGACTGGCTTTTGCCGCGGTTAGCCCAAAGGCTTTAGAAATGAGTAAAACCTCTACCCTGCCTAAGTTCTATTTCTCCTTTGCGGCCTATAAAAAGGGATTGGAATCCGGAGAACCTCCCTATACACCTCCTGTTACTTTAATCTATGCCTTACAACAGGCACTTGATATGATTAAACAGGAAACAATCGAAAAGGTATGGCAAAGACATAGCCTTCTGGCACAGGCTACCCGCGCCGGAATTACGGCCTTAGGCTTACGACTTCTATCAAAAAGCCCGGCTAATGGATTGACAGCGGCTTTTGGACCAGGGGAGGATGACGGCGGGGTTATTGTTAAAAAATATAGCCAATTAGGGATAACCGTAGCCGGCGGTCAGGATGCCCTCAAAGGTAAGATATTTAGAATTGCCCATATGGGTTATGCCGAGATGTTTGATGTTATCATGTGTATATCTGCCTTAGAAATGATATTAATGGACATGGGCTATAAATTTGAACTTGGTGCTGGGATGAAAGCCGCTGAGGAAATACTTAGGAAACTAAATTTTTGTTGACATCAGTTAAAATTTTTAGTAAAATATTCTCAGAAGAAAAAAGAGGAGGTAGTATCCAAAATGCTCCAAAATCAAAGCTCTAACAGTATAAAATTGGAGGAAAAAACAACTGAGCAATTGAACACAGAGATGTGGTTTAAGCTCTCACAACAACTAAAGCCAATAAAGGTACAGATTGAGGGGGTTTTTCTTGACCCTAATAATCCACGATTTGGATTAGATGAACCTATTCCAGAAAACCGTACTACAGAAAATGCTGTGCAAGAACGTTGTCTTGATGAAATTAGAAATAAAAAGGGAATTGGCATTGATGATCTGATAGAGAGCATAAAAAATTGTGGTTTTTCCACAATAGACCGCATAGTGCTTAAGGCAGTCGCAGAAAATTCTTTTATTGTTCTTGAAGGTAACCGTCGTGTGGCGGCGATGAAGGTTCTAAAAATAATGCATAATACAGCTGAAGAAACTTTGAAAGACGATGTTTTGAAATCAATTTCCAAATTTGATGCGTTAGTTTATGAAGGCAATGAACAAAATATTGCATGGTTAATCCAAGGATTAAGACATGCGAGTGGAATAAGAGAATGGGATGATTATCCCAAGGCAAAATTTATTACAATGATGTATGAGTCCGGGTATGAATCAAAAGAAATCGCCAATAGATTTGGAATGAAACCCAGAGCTGAAGTCATGAAACTTATTCGTTCCTACTATGCCTTTGAACAGGCAAAGCAAGATGAGGATTGGGGATCAGAACTGAAGCCTGATAAATTTAATATGTTTTATGAAATTGTCTTCAAAAAGCCTACGATAAAGGAATGGCTCGGGTGGGAAGACAACGAAATGAAATTTAAGAATCTTGATAATTTTGCCTTGTTTGTAAGTCTTATTGTGCCTGGCGAAAAAGGGAAATCAAAACTCGATATTTCTTCCACAAGCAGAGATACCTTCCCTGAATTGATAAAAATGGAAAACCACTATCTTTTAGAAAAACTGGTAGAGGACAAAATCTCAATTGATGAAGCACAAACCGAGATTATAAGGAAATCACAACCATGCATTCAAAAAATAGATATTCCCAATGCGCTAGAAAAACTCAAAAAATTTCTGGATTATATAGAAATTCTACCTATTGCACCAATACAAATGGCACAAAAAACAACAAAATCTGAATTCACTGATGTTTTAACCAAACTAAGCAAAACCATTGAAAAACAGATTGAGAATATTGGTAAGAACAAATGAAACCGAAAATCAAAATAGAAGAGATAGAAGAGATTGCAAAAGAAATCCTTGAAAGTGAATACGAGCGAATTGATTTAAGCGAATATTGTCTCTCGAAGACCAAGTCATTACTTCCCAAGGCTCCGAGAATACAGTTATCGGAGAGATCTGATGAAATGCAGGAAAAATTAGGTAAACATTCAAGGAAAATCATTAACTCATATCATAAAAGAGGATTACCACCACCTTATGATTTTGGAAAATATTCTCCAGACATATTAATATGCTATAGCCGTATCAAGGATGAGTCAATTCCGATTGCGGCTTTGCGTCGCCAATTGAAAAGAGTTAAGGAAGCTATAAAGGAAATGGATTGGCATGATTTTGAGCATCTTTGCAAACATATTCTTCAAAATACAATTGGGCACAACATCTATGTCAATCGTGGAACAAAGGAAGGTGGTGTGGATATTTACGGAATATTAGAATTAGGAACGTATATTCCGGGCATTCTTTTCAGAAATGCAAAACTGCGGGTATTAGGACAAGCCAAAAAGTGGTCGAACAATGTAGGTCCTGATACAATCGATGAACTGCGCACAAAATACAATGACTTATTACAACGGTCTGGACAAGCTTATAATATTTTGCCTGAATGGTTCAAGAGCATAAATGAATCAGTGATTTCCCTTGTGATAACATCATCTACTTTTACAGTTGAAGCAAAAAAATCAGCTAATATCGAAAATTTGACTATGATACTAATTGACAGCGATGAGATTGTCGAAATGATTATTCAATCACCTAATGCAAACCAATGGCTTGTGCAGAATGAAAAAGGGCAATTTGAATTTGATAAAAGGAAGTTTATTAATACATTTCAAAATGAGCACTAAAAAGAAAAAAAATATTCTAATTTATAAACCTGTCTATAAGGATGAATTTCCACCTTTGGGCTTGATGAAAATTTCTACTTGGCACAAGCAACAAAGTGATGATGTTCAATATCTGGAAAATATATTGTTTTCAAAAGAAAAAGACGAATTTGAAAAAAAACATACATGTTATTGTCCATTCAAAGAGCACTATGATATAATTTATATCACAAGCCTTTTTACATACTACTCAAAAGAAGTAGTTCAATCGGCAAACTATTTTCGGAAAAGGTATCCAAAAGCTGAAATAAAAATAGGTGGCATTGCTGCAACGCTTGTTCCTGATTACTTCAAAGAGAATACTGGTATAGAACCGTTCAAGGGCTTGATGATGGATGGTCCTGAATTCTGTAGTCCGGATTATAGCCTATTTCCCCATTTGAGACATTCTATCAGTTTTACTACAAGAGGTTGCCCGCGATCATGCAGTTTTTGCAGTGTTAGTCTTCATGAACCGGAATTCATTCTGAAAGAAGATTGGGAAAAAGACATTGATATAACAAAGAACAGCATCGTATTTTGGGATAATAATTGGTTTGCATCACCGAATCTGGAAAAGGATGTCCAGAAACTAATAGCTTTTCAAAAAGTTGGAATCAGTCAAATAGATTTCAATCAAGGATTAGACTGCAGGCTATTTGATGAAGAAAAGGCAAAACTGATAAGCAAACTTAAAATTAACCCAATGAGATTTGCTTTTGATGACTATTCAGAAGATGGTCATATTCAAAAGGCCATTCAATTGGCACAACAATATGGGTTTCGGGAAATTGATGTATATGTTCTCTATAATTCCAATTTTTCTTGGGATGACCCAGAGTATTTTTATTATCGCATTAATGAAATTAACAAGGCAGGCGGGCTCTCTTATCCTATGCGTTATCGTCCAATAAATAGCACAAATGGACAATTCCTTTCCCCAAAGTGGGACAAAGAACTTTTGCGGGCTCTAAAGCTATCATTAATGTTCTTTTATTCTAAAGGAATGATAAGTAAGAAAAAAGAGTCTTTTGAGGAAATTTATGGCAAATCGCCAACGCAATTCAAAAAGAAACTTTATGATATATTTGAAAAAGATAAGGAAAAATCAAAAAGAAAATCTTCTTAATGTGCGACAACAAGCAACAAATAAAAAAAGATTACTGCTCTGCCAACTTTGAATTTGTGGGTAATGTTGCTTTATCTTAATTCTGGCGTTTTGGGTGGTAATTGTCAATTGACTCCTTTTTGTTTGCCGTTACGTTTTAATAGAGGTATTGGTAAAATAGTCAACTTAAAACATTAATAAAATTGACAAAACCCTATATTTTGAGATAATTGATAAGTTGTGTGGGGAATACCGTGATAGACTTTATAGTAGTCAAAAATTCGCCAAGTGGAAATAGGTCGAAATTATTGGTTAAGATAAAAACTAATGAAGATAATATCTTATTTTCTTTTAATAATTTTTATAAGTAGTGGTTGTGTGGCTTTGCCGCATAAACCTACTCCTACAATCACGGCAGAAATAGTCAGGGCGTTGGAGCAAGAAAATTTTGATGTGGCTATGGCCTACTATAAAGCCGGGATGTTGGAAGAGGCACTACACTTCTTCAAGGAAGTGCTTAAACTAAACCCTGAAAATGCTGAGGCAAAGCAATTCCGGGATAAAATATTAGCGGAATTACCTCCAACCAAGCCTGGAGAAATCGTGGAAGAAAAGAAACTCCCCACCTTACCACCTGTCCGAGAAGTAGAACCAGTTAAACCTATTTCTCTCCCTTTTTTAATAGAAAAAGAGGTAATGCCTGAGATTGAGATATTGCCCAAAAAAGAGGAAGTCCAACCAACGGTAGAAAAAAAGATGGTGTCAAAGAAACCTCTTGCTTTGCCCGAGGCACCTTTTTTTGAATTCGCCAAGGAGTTACGGAGTAAAAAGCTGTATGCAGATGCTATGGCCGAATTATCGAACCTGCTCACAAATTATCCAAACACGGTCTTAAAAGAAAAGATAAACTTTGAATTAGCTAATAATTATTTAGATGCAGGACAAAACGAAGAGGCATTAAAACTTCTATCAGAAATCATGTCGCAAAAAAAGGATTTTGAGCATGATGCCCATCTCATGTTAGCCCAAATTTATGAAAAGACAGGGCAGGCAGAAAAGGCAAGGATAGAGTATCTAAGATTGATTAAGATTTTAAGTATTTTACCACCTCCTAAAGAAATGGGTACCGAAACAGTAGAACTGCAACCTGTCTTAGCCCAAATTACCCCTATTCCACAAAAAAAGGAGGAATTGAAATCTCAGGCTAATCTTGGTGCTGGAAATGTATCCCGTGCAAGGGGAGAATATCGTCAGGCAATAGTAGAATATGACCAGGCAATAAAGAATTGCCCAAAATCTGAGGAGGCGGCTGAGGCGGCTTTTTACATCGCGGATATTTACGACCGTGTCCCTGAACTTAGAGATTACGAGCAGGCAGTTGAGGCTTATACAAGAATAATAACCGATTATCCTCAGAGCAAATGGGTTGACCGGGCAAAAGAACGGAAGAAATATCTTGTAGATAATTACTTGTAATGTTCTCAGTCTGAGCGATTACATCGGTGAGTAATCCCTCAGTTATCGGTTGTGGAGGTGAAGAATAACCATGTCAGTTGACCAA
>JASEHU010000141.1 GCA_030018635.1 bacterium | reverse complement strand
CTGTCATTTAAGAATTAAAAGTGTCCACTTTTAATTCTTAAATGACAATCTACAAAAAAACAGTTGCAAAATTTAGTTATTTATGGTATAGTGAATTTATGTATTATCCCACCAAAGAAGAATTCAGGCAAAAGGCTAATGAAGGTAATTTAATACCCGTGTATAAAGAGATTTTGGGTGATTTAGAGACCCCTGTTTCTGCCTTCTATAAAATTAGTCAGGAGGAAAAATATGCCTATCTCTTAGAAAGTGTAGAAAAGGGAGAGAAATTAGGTAGATACTCATTTTTGGGCGCCGCTCCTTCCATTATCTTTAAATCCAAAGGGACTCAAGGCATAATTATTAAAGACGGTCAGGAAGAGTATTTTGATGTAGCAAATGACCCGTTAATTCAACTTAAAAAGTTAATGAGTCAATTCAAGCCGGTGAAGGTTGATGGACTACCGAGATTTTACGGAGGAGCAGTAGGCTATTTAAGTTATGATTATGTGAGATTTGTTGAGAAGTTGCCCGACAAAAACCCGGATGCCCTCAATCTACCGGATACATTCTTTGTTGTCACCGATACCATTCTTATTTTCGACCATCTTCTTCAAACCATAAAGGTAGTTTCAAATGCCTATGTGGACGGAGACCCGGACCTGGCCTATGATAAGGCAACACGACAAATTGAAGGTATAATCAGTAAATTAGAACAGCCAGTATCAATCCAAAATCCAACGACCCGCAAGCGGGTGCCCCGAATCCAAAATCCAAAAATCCCACTCCAATCCAATTTCACCAAAGATGGATTTGAAGAAATAGTAAGAGCAGCAAAGGAATACATCAAGGCAGGGGATATATTTCAGGTTGTTCTTTCCCAACGGTTGAGCACTTCAATTCATTGCAACCCATTGATTATCTATCGGGCATTAAGACGGATAAATCCTTCACCCTATATGTTTTATCTAAAATATGATGAAGTAAGCCTGGTAGGTTCTTCACCAGAAATTCTGGTAAGATTGGAAGATGGCGAGGTAGAAATTCGACCTATTGCGGGGACAAAACCACGAGGAATTAATGAGGAGATAGACAATAAATATGCCCAGGAACTATTAGCCGACCCAAAGGAAAATGCCGAACATATTATGTTGGTTGACCTTGGGCGAAATGATATTGGCCGGGTATGCGAGTATAAAACAATTTGTCTGCCTGAATTCAAGGTGATAGAGAAATACTCCCATGTCATGCATATTGTTACCTCAGTAAAAGGAAAACTACTTCCCGAATATGATGCCTTTAACTTAATCAGGGCTTGTTTTCCTGCCGGGACGGTTAGCGGTGCCCCTAAGGTTAGAGCGATGGAAATAATCGATGAATTAGAGCCTGAGCGAAGAGGACTTTATGCCGGTTGTGTGGGATATTTTAGCTTCTCATGTAACATGGACACCTGCATTACGATTAGAACCATGGTGATTAAGGATGGTCAGGTTTATCTGCAGGCTGGGGCAGGAATTGTGGCCGATTCAAACCCGGAGACTGAATATTACGAAACGATGAATAAACTTAAATGCCTGATTGATGCTGTGGAATTAGCAGAAAAAGGGCTATAAGGGATGGTTCACTTTAGTGTGAAAGCTTGCGGGTAAAAGATGGAGTTGAAATTGGCAAGAGAAAAGATATGATTTTGAATTTCTCCCTAATTTCAAATTTCTAATTTCAAATTTCTGCAAGAAATCACAGGGAAAACGATAAAATGAACCGTCCCGGCTATAATAGATTTTGGATTGGGGCTTTGATGAATTTGAAATTTATACAAGGAGGTTTTATTGAATTATGGAGACTTTATTGAAAGTTGCTATTAAAAAAGAATATAAGGATGTTTTGGAACCTTTTGGAGATTTTCAAAGATTGGTCAATAACGCTTTACGAAGATATGCATTAGATATAGGCAACGAGCGAGTTGAAAAATGTGAGCTCGAAATTAAAAAATTAGAGGGAAAGTATCATTGCTCATTTAAAACATTTCTTTCTAATGTAGGTACAGATAAAGATATTACATTTCTCCAACAATTAGAAGAAAAATATCCTATGTGGGAAAGCGATTTTAACCTGTGGGAAACCTATATCACGGAGTTGAATAAATGGAAGGAAAAGATGAGTATTATTTTGAAAGGTTAATGAATTTAATCTACCAAAAGTTTGAAGAAGTGGTAATCATTAGAAAGGATATTACTCCTGAAATCCTTATATTAGAAGTAAATTGTGTCTATAAATCATATAGAGTAGTAATGTCTGAAATAGTTGATTTAATGGGTAGAAAATATGCATTTTATATCCTAAAGGATAATTCAATAATTGTAGGATTTGATAATTCACCGGATTATAGAGCTATAAAATTAAAATACAAAGAATATTCCAAATTTCACTATAATGAAAGAGTCCCTCATCAGCATACATCTAAAAAGAAAGTAATTTATCTGACAAAAGATATGAGAGTAGAAGATTTCATAGAGTGGTTAGAGCAAGAATTAGAAAACTATCTTAAAACTTGTTAGCTTATTAATTGCATAGCTCGAGAACTATCTTCTTAACCCCTTAAACCAAACCTGTCTGCCGTAGCCCTGTCTGCCGTAACACAAGCAGGCGAGAGCGTTCTTAATATAAAGGTGAGTTTTTCTCATTTTTGTCTCATCAAAGTTATTCTTGAGCCTAAATTTTGATCTTTGGTGATTAGTCCAAAATTTTTGTTGACATGAGTTAAAATTTTTGCTAAACTATCCCCAGAATGAGCAAAAGAGAAGGTAATATCTAAAATGCCTCAAAATCAAATTCCTATCAGTCGAGTAAGGAAAAAGAAGCATGAGCAAAACAGCATTAGAATTAACAGCAGAAGATAAAGGGACTTATCGGCTGGTTCGGGTGTCCTCCAAAACCAAAGAAGCGGAATTAGCTGAACGCCGGCAGCATGCATGGGAGGTGGCTAAGCAGGCCACTCATCTGTTACGCTCTCATTTTGAGGCTAAACGCATTGTGCTCTTTGGCTCCTTGGCTGACCGAGATTTATTTACACCCTGGTCTGATATTGATCTGGCCGCCTGGGGAATTCCTGCCTTGAAGTTCTACCGGGCAGTAGCGGCTGTTACCGGCTTGAGCGATGAATTTGAAATAGATCTGGTGGACCCGGTGGATTGTGAACCAACATTACGGCGGGTTATCGAGCAAGAGGGAGTAGTCCTGTGAATGAGCAGTTTCTGAAACTCAGTCAACGCATCCGTGAAGAGGCAACTGATTTGGAGCAGGTATTGCATCGTATTCAAGAGGGATGGCAACGGGCTCAGATTAAGGCTGACGATTATTATCTGGATGGGGTAGCTCTCAATCTGCACGGATTGTACGCTGGACTGGAACGTCTCTTTGAGCGAATCGCAGCTATTGTAGAGCAGCATCTTCCCCAGGGCGCCAACTGGCATAAAAAGCTCCTTGATCAAATGGCTTCGGAACAGCCGGGACTCCGGCCGGCAGTGATTTCGACTATCTCATATCAAGAGCTTGACGAATATCGTGGTTTTCGCCATGTGGTGCAAAATGTTTACGCTTTTCGGTTCAACCCGGCTAAATTGCAACATCTGGTTGAGCAATCGCCAACAATGTTTTCGCAAGTCAGGCAAGAATTACTGGCTTTTGCCAATTTCATAGGGCAGGAGGCTGGTACGCCGTAATTTATACAAGGAGGTTTTATTGAAAACTTTAAAAAAGGATTGCCGTTTCTACGGACTGCCAAGCTTAACTTATCAAAATACAGGAAAGACCGTGAGATATGCATATTGCTCCCTGTATTGTGATTGGGAGAGTAGAATGCAAGCTGGAGACCTCTGCCCAGATGATTGTGAAGGTTATCTTCCTACAAATGTCGAAGTAACAGGAAGCAAAATGAAAAGCCGACCTAATCAGAGAAAAATGATTGTCAGTGAGCGGTTAATTTAATTCAAAGTAACAAGGTGAGTGAATAGGGACACATCCCAGGTTTTTCTCAAATAATGTGGGATGTGTCCCTACACACATCATAACCTCTTTACCAAAGATGGGAGTGAAGAAAAAGTTGCCTGTCTGCCGTAGCACAGGCAGGCGAGAGCGTTCATATTATACGAGGAGGATAAGATGTCCAGAAATTATGAGTGGTATATAAAAACAGATACAAATAAATATGCTGGTAAATGGATAGCTATAGTTAATCAAAAGGTTGTATCTACAGGAGAGGATGCAAAAAAAGTCTATCAAGAGGCAAAAGGAAAGTATCCGAAAGAAAAACCTTCGTTAGCAAAAGTGCCAACTAAGGATACTCTTATTTTGGGGGTGAAATGATAAGATTTAAATATCGCAAGGAAACCGGCAAGGTAGAAAAGGTAGTATTTCGACCTGTGGCAGATATAGAGTTTGAAAGTAAAAATGGGGAATGGATAGAATGTCATCCCTATATTGATTCCGGGGCGGATGTAACTCTACTCCGTAATCCCTCAGTTATCAGTTGTGATAGGTCAGTTACTGATGGAAATACTTACCTTAATAGTGGATTACTACACACCCACTACCCCCTCTCAAGAGGGGATTTTCTGTATTCCCCTTTAATAAGAGGGGTTAAGGGTGTGCTTATTCCCAACCGATAACTGAGGGATTACAATTTAACCCCGTGGGGAAAGGAGGGTTACAGTAATGGAAAAACAGACAGATTTAGCAAAAAAGGTGGCTGAATTAACCGTCTTGACCAAGACCAGCAGTATCATTAACTCTACACTCGACCTACAAAAATTACTTAAAATAATCATTCGGCTGACAACAAAGGTGCTGCATGTAGAATCATCCTCTATTATGCTTTTGGATGAGAAAAAGAATGAACTCATTTTTGAGGTTGCTTTAGGAGAAAAGGGTAAAGAGGTAAAAAGGATTTCCTTTCCTGCAGATAAAGGAATTGCCGGCTGGGTAATCAGCCACCAAAAATCACTATTAGTGCCTGATGTAACTAAAGATACCCGATTTTATCAAGGGGTTGATTTGATTACCCGGTATGAGACCAAATCGATATTATGTGTCCCATTGCAAATCAAAGAAAGAATAATTGGCGTCTTAGAGGCCATCAATAAGATTGCCGGCAATTTTGAACAGGAGGATATGACCCTACTTGAAGCGATAGCCAATCAGGTAGCTATTGCCATTGAAAATGCACAACTGTATAAAAAACTTGAGCAGAAGGTGGAATTTCTATCCTTTGCCTCCCATGAAGTAAAAACACCACTTACGGCTATTAAGGCTTTATTAGAGATGGTTTTAGAAGGGAAGTTAGATAAGAAAACCAAGCAGGAGTTTCTTCAGGATATTGATGCGGAAACAGATAGACTTACTCGCCTTTTGGATAATTTATTGAACATCTTTAAACTTGAATTACTGGAAAGAAAGCTCGACAAACAATTACTTAATACAAAAGATATCTTAGAAGGAATTTGTCGGCGATTTACAGAATTAGGCAAGAAAAACAAAGTGATAATAAATCTTGACATCCACGATGATTGTTCACAAATAGTTGCGGACAAAAATATTCTTGAGCAGATTATTATAAATTTACTCTCCAATGCCATCAAATATTCGCCTCAAGGTGGTCAGGTAAAAATAGAGGTAAAGAAAATAGAGGAATTACCTGATTCTGTAAAATATGGATTACCGACAATACCATTTATTTTTATTTCTGTTTCCGA
The DNA here is from genome assembly GCA_030018635.1 of bacterium. GTDB lineage: Bacteria > UBA9089 > CG2-30-40-21 > CG2-30-40-21 > SBAY01 > SBAY01. The sequence continues at coordinate 313 of JASEHU010000141.1, read as the reverse complement.
TACCGGAATGGGGATTTCAAAGCGTGAAATGAAACATCTGTTTGTCGAAGAATCCTTTCGTTCAGACTCTAAACAGGTCCGTGAGATTAGTGGGACTGGCTTAGGATTAACCATTGTCAAAAGATTAGTAACTCAACACGGCGGAGATATTTTTGTCGAGAGTAAATTAGGCAAAGGAAGTAAATTTTCATTTGTTCTACCAAATGAATAGTGGTTCATAACATTTGATATTGTGGGTGCTCCAGTAGTCAGAATTCAGTGGTGTCCGTGAATAGCTAACTTGTGTAAAACAAGAGGATAAATTCATTTTAAA
>JASEHU010000140.1 GCA_030018635.1 bacterium | reverse complement strand
CACCTTGAACCTATTGATAACTAACCTACTTCACAACTGATAACTGAGGGATTACTTGAAGACGTTCGGGGAATAAACCAGTCCTAATTTTCCTTAGAAATTCTGTATCAGCCTTAATCCAGCCCTGGCATATCGGCAAAATTCTTTGGTAGATTTAATACTTAACAGCCGTTTAAGAATAAATTTTGGTCTAACATAAAAACCTTTGTAGGCGTAATTTAATAAATCAACCAATTCATCGTAAGTTAGATTTTCATTAAAGATTTGGGGTTTGAAATCCTTAGTTGGGTTCTGGACAAATTTCAGCCAGAAATCCTCCTTAAATATTTTTTTCTCCAAACCTAATTGATAAAGATCGGTATTTGGATATGGGGTCGTGATGGAAAATTGGACAAAGTCTGGCGCAAGTTTCTGGGCAAAGCGAATGGTTTCTAAAATCTCCTGGCGGGTTTCAGTAGGTGAGCCAATCATAAAATCCGCATAGGTAATAAATCCAACTTCCTTAGTTAGTTTAAACACCTCAATTACCTGCTGTGTGGTTATTCCCTTCCGTAACACCTTCAGGATTTTATCCGTGCCGGCTTCAACGCCATAGGAAATCCTCCGACAACCTGCCTCTTTCAATCTTTGCAATATTTCCCTATCAACGGTATTTATCCTTGCCCGAATTTCCCAAACAAGATGCAATTTCCTTCTGATTATCTCCTCACAAATACCCATGGCAAAATCTTTTTTAGCCGTGAAAAGGTCATCAAAGAAAAATATTTCCTTGATGCCCAAATTCATAATTTCTTGTAGTTCGTCCACTACATTTCCGGGACTGCGAAATCTGAATTTCTTCCCAAAGGCATGATAGCAAAACAAACAATTATAAGGACAACCCCTGGAGGTAAAAATCGTCGTCATCCGGTCTTTTTGCCCATGAATGGAATAATATTTTCCTAAAGATAATAATTCCCGTGCCGGAAATGGAATCTCATCCAGGTTTTGAATATATTCACGGCGTTGATTGATGATTATTTTCCCCTCTTTTTTAAAACCAACCCCTTCGATTTCATTCAATGGTTTTTCGTCAGCCAGATGCCTGACCAACTCACAAAAGGTAATCTCCCCTTCCCCAATGACAACCGAGTCTATATCCTTTTGTGCCAATGTTTCCCCAGGATAAATGCTTAGGTGGGGGCCGCCTAAAACCACATGGATATTTTTATTAATCTCCTTAACTGCCTGAGCAATGTTGAGCACATCGATTAAGGTAAAGGTAGTGGTGGTAATGCCGACTATCTCAGGGGATTTTTGCCGAACTTGATTCGCAATTTCCTCCAAATCTAATTTTTCAGCCAGGGCATCAATGATTTCTACCTTAAAATTGGTTTGTTTTTGCAGATAGCCGGCAATCAATGCCAGGCCAAGCGGTGGATAGAATCCTGCCTCCTCTTCCACATATTTAGGCAGGCAGGTAGTAATCATATTCTTTTGCAATGGGTTAATCAATAATACCTTCATTTTCCTTTCCTGGCAAATACAGTCATTATGTCAAAAAGATTCAATTCTATGCTCATCCTTCCTAATGAACTTGTTCCAAAGGGGTTGAATAGGTGATAAAGAAGTTTGTTTTTGAATAAAAATCTTAATCTACGAACAAAATGGGTTAGGGTCATTACCTTACCCCAGTATTTTATCTCTATAACCTCAAACCCTGTTTTTTCAAGTAATTTTTTTATCGTCTCTTGCGAAAAATAGTAAATATGCTGGGGTGGTAAAAGCAGATGCCAATGCCTGCCCATTAATCTTGCCCCGAAACTGCCGATATCTCCGGTGGATAACACAAGTAGTCCATCTGGTTTAAGTAAGTTAAATGCCTTTTTCAGGTTTAAGGTCGGATCCGGCAAATGTTCTATGACATCCCAAAAGGTGATGCAATCAAAGGATTCGGGCTCAAATTCAGTATCTAAAAATCTCCCTTGAATAACTTGTAAACCTAATTTTTCGCGGGCATATTCGGCGGCAAACCGTGAAATTTCAACCCCAAAGGTTTCAAAATCGTCCCTTGTCTCATCCAGGAAAAATCCCAAGGCACAACCTACATCTAAAAGTCTTCCCCCTTTGACAAACTCTTTGATCCGGGTAAGCCTTCTTTTCAACTCGGGGCCTAATATCTCCCTATCCTGGGTATAATCCGTGTAGCCTGCGATTAGTTGGTCTTTACCGACAAAGAAGTCTTCGGAGTAAAACCCTTCGTCGTCTAAGATTGTCTGGGTAAATATCAGATGACAATGTTGGCATTGGACGATTTCATATCCATCCTTTATCCATAAAAGTTTTATCTCCTCTCCTGCACACAGGTTACAAGGGCGGTATTTATTCAACCTCTTCCATCTCCCAGTCAAATCTTTTATTGACTAATTTGAATTGGACTCGTCCAAAGGCGATAATCCCCATCAGCACTATCCAGAATGCATCTCTAAATCTTGCCCCCGGCACATAAGTATCAACCGCTACGGGATAGTCATTATCCATTTTAATCTTTAGCCTGGCGGCAATAATACCAAATTCCTGTTCACAACTATAGCGATAACCGGTATAATAAGGTAAAATACATTTCAGCACCTTTGCCTGAAAAACCCTGAATCCTGATTCAATATCATTAAAGTCAAATCTTCCAATGATAGATGCCCAGGTAGAGAGGAGTTTATTGCCCAGTTTTTTATAAAACGGATAGGCAAAAAAATCCCGCTTAGTGATAACAAGTTCAAAATTTTTCTCCTCTAAGTAATTTACTATCGGAGTAATATTTTCCGGTTTATGTTGGCCATCTGCATCAATGGTAATAATTAAATCCTCAGGTGCAATTTGGTTTGTCTCTAAAAGGTGTTTAATAAAACAAAAGCAATTCCAGAAGACCCTTCCTTTTCCGCTATTTCTTTTTAATGAAAAAAAATGGATATTGGGGGAGTTCTGGTGTGTTTTCCATTCAATAATCCTTTGTTTTGAGCTATCGGTTGAGCCATCATCAACGATGATAAAGGTATCTACCTGTAAAAGGAGACGGTTTAAAACATCGACCACTGTTACTTCTTCATTAAATACCGGTAGAATAACAATCTTTTTACTCATCATAAGGATTATATCATTTTAATTCCAAAATCTCAAGAATTATTTTCGTGGTAAAAATTTTCCTTGCTAAATACTAATTCGTATGGTAAAATAATTATCAACATGTTATACGAGGAGGTTGAGTAATTATGAATTATGAATTATGAATGAAGGAAAAAGAAGACAATAAATTCTTAATCTTATAATTCATAATTCATAATTTATAATTTATAATTATACGAGTAATTCATAATTCATAATTCATAATTTATAATTATACGAGGGGGTAAATAAAAATGAAAATATTGGTTACAGGTGGGGCAGGCTTTATTGGTTCGAATATTGTTGATAGATTAATCAATCTGGGGTATAAAGTGATTATAATCGATGATTTATCCACAGGCAAAGAGAGAAACATCAATCCATCGGCTAAATTTTACAAATTGGATATTCAAAACCCTCAGGTTGAAGATATATTCAGGAATGAACAGCTCGACATCGTCAATCATCATGCCGCCCAGATGGATGTGCGTAAATCAGTTGCTGACCCTATGTTTGACACCAGGGTAAATGTACTTGGCAGTATAAATCTTCTTCAGTTATGTGTCCAATATAATGTCAAGAAATTTGTTTTTGCCTCATCCGGCGGATGTGTCTATGGGGAGCAAAAGGTCTATCCCGCACCGGAGTCCCATCCTACCCAACCTATATGTCCTTATGGCATAAACAAGTTAAGCATAGAACATTATCTCCATTATTATTGGATGATGTATAATCTTAACTATACCGTCTTGCGCTATGCAAATATTTATGGTCCAGGGCAAGACCCCTGGGGTGAAGCGGGTGTAGTGGCAATTTTCATAAATAAGTTATTGAAAAACGAACAGCCGATAATCAATGGTGATGGGAAACAAACAAGGGATTATACATATGTTGATGATGTGGTTGAGGCAAATATATTAGCCATAAATTCACCTGTTACCGGGATATTTAATATAGGCACCGGCCTCGAAACATCTGTTAACGAATTGTTCTCTATGATACTTAAAACAATGGCTGTTAATGTTAAAGAGGTTCATGGACCGGCCAAGGACGGGGAAACAAGCCGCAGTTGTGTTGATGGAACAAAGGCAAACTTAACCTTTGGCTGGCAACCAAAGGTTTCTTTTGAAGATGGCATAAAACAAACAGTGAAATATTTTGAGGGGGTGTTATAAAAATGGGTAAAGATATTAGAACTGTGGTTAATTTGGATAAAGGTGGGGGCTTAAAGATAGGTGAGGATGCCTTAGTTATCTCCGGATTAAAGGAAAAGGTATACCTCCAGGCAGAGGAAGGCAAAATTATCCTTACGGCTTTTGAGCCTAAAAATACAAGATACTGCCTGCGAATAATGGCTGATTCTATTTTGCCGATAATCCAGAATTTAGTCGAAGAAAAAGTGAAGATAAATCGATCTGAGTCTATATTACTTAACCGTTCTACCCTGTATGTGGCAAATGTGGAGACCACTAATTGTAAAAAATCCATAGATGAGATTTCTTCGGCACTTAAATCTATGTCTCAGGTCAAAGAGTCCTGCCTCGTTGAGGCTTGCCTCGTTGAGGCTTGCCTCGTTACCGTTGAGGTATTTCCTGAATGGCAAAATATCTCCGGATTGATACGCAAAGAGCTGGGTTTATGGCAACGCTCTCATTTCGGAACATACAAAAGCTCAAGGAAAACTCAAGAAACAAATATCGAGTATAACTTATCCTTAGATGGTAGCGGAAATGCTCAAGTGCAGACCACCATTGGTTTTTTAGACCATTTGTTAAGTTCGATGACTAAACACGGGCTGTTTGACCTGGAATTAAAGGTAATCGCCTCTGATACAGAAAGACTTGTTGATATTCATCACACGATTGAAGATGTGGCTATTGTTTTAGGGACGGCGTTTAAAAATGCATTAGGGACAAAAGAAAAAATTGTGCGCATTGGTCAGGCAAAAGTGCCTTTTGATGATGTGGTTGTAGATGTGGTTGTGGATTTAAGCGGGCGAGCATCGTTAACAGACCATTCTACCACTAAGATAGGCTTTTTTAAATCATTTAAAGAAGGTGTGGGTGAAATAAAACCAACAGAGATTAAGCATTTTATAGAGACCTTTGTCAATAAATTCGAGATAAATATGAGTATTGGGTTATTGGTCGATGGGGATGGACATCACAAATTAGAGGCACTATTTAAGGCAATGGGTCTGGCTATTGGGCAGGCAAAAAAGATGGCGGATGAATTGGCTGATATGCTGATGAGCACTAAAGGGGTGTTAGAGTAATAATCAGAAGCAATTAGATCAACTTAAAATCCTAAATCCTGATACCTGAACGCTTACGATAAAATTATGGTATGATTTTAATAGGGAGTGATTTATTATGAAAGATATTTCAACTATAAAAAGTGAAAGTGTTTTGAAAATAGTTTCAGAGGTAGGAAAAAGATTGGAAAATATATTTAAAAGTAAGTTGAAAAGTGTTATTTTGTTTGGATCTTATGCAAGAGGTGATTATAATAACGAATCAGATATTGACATTATGGTTTTGGTTGATATGAATAACGAAGAATTGAGTAAATGTTATGGAGTGGTTCCAGATGCTATTTTCGATTTAGAACTTGAATATGGAATTATTATATCAGTAATAAAAAAGAATTATCAAAATTATAACAAATATTTAAATATATTACCTTTTTATGAAAACATTTTCAAGGAGGGGGTTATCATCTATGGATGGAACTGAAAAAGATTTAGCAAAGTATAGGATTGAAAAAGCAAAAGGAGATTTAGAGACTGCAAAAATAAACTTTGATAGTGGTAAATTTGCTCAGTCTATAAATCGTTCTTACTATGCAATGTTTCACATAACGAGGGCTTTATTGGCATTTGACAGGTTTGACAGTAGTACTCCATGACACTTAAATTTGTGGGTTTTTCTCACACAAAGAACACAAAG
>JASEHU010000013.1 GCA_030018635.1 bacterium | reverse complement strand
CAAACAGGACATTGCGTGAATTTGCACAGCGTCAGGCAGTAAATATGCCTATTCAAGGCACGGCGGCAGATTTGATTAAAATGGCTATGATTGAAATTCATAAAAGATTAGACCGCCAAAAGGCAAAGATGTTACTTCAGGTTCATGATGAATTAGTCTTTGAGGTAAAAAAAGATAGCCTGAATGAGGTTGTAGAATTAGTCAAGGAATGTATGGAAGGCATGACTGATTTTTTAGTTCCCATAAAGGTTGATATCCATTCTGGAGAAAACTGGGGCGAGATATGAGAAGTGGTAAGTGGTTTTTATTTAACCATTTACAGAATTTGTTTGAGTATAATATCAAGGAGATTACATAATGCAAAATAACAAACAAGAAAATGCCAAATTTTGATTTTAGCAGTTCGGTGGTTTTTGTTAATAAGTTTCATTGTAAATTTATCATTGCAAAATTAACATTTCAAATTTAAAATGCTAAATGTTAAATTTGCAATTTGCAATGAAATCAACCCACAAAAACAAATGGAATGAACCACTACGAACAAATTTTCCTAATAACTAACCCATTTAAAAAAAATTAAAAAAACACTTGACAGATTGTCGGGTATATGGTATAATATGTATCCTGTATATTAGATATATGGTTAAGAGGCATAGTAGATAGCCTGTAAGGAGGATATCAGGTGTATAAAGCTGAAGTATATTTGGAAGATACTCAACACGAAACATTAAGGGATATTGCTTATGTGATGACTAAACATAACAAAAAGCGGGTTAGTTTATCTGAGCTTGTTCGTAGGGCAGTTACCCTTTGGATAGAAATGGAAGGTAAGGAAATCCTCAAGGGGAGTAATCAAAAGTGAGCTGATGAGATAAAGAAGGATGAAGATTTAAACCGCATAGGAAACAAAGAGAACACAGAGGATGCAGAGAGAAATATGGAGAATAAAAAAAGAAAAATCTGTGTAATCTGTGAAATCTGCGGATAGATTTTTAGGGAAAATAATTAAACTTTTGCCTTACAAATGCCGATAAATTTACAGGGTGAAAATATAATGTTTGATAATTCGGCATATATGCAAACAGTCAGGGTATTGGAGAATGCGTTGGATACTACCGTCCTGCGACAAAAGGTGATTGGGGATAATATTGCCAATGTGAATACCCCGGGTTTTAAAAAGAGTTATGTAAGTTTCGAGTATGAACTTTCGCAGGCTTTACAAAAAAAAGGGGCACTCCCAGCCATTACGACTGATAAACGACATATTCAATTTGGAGGGAATTTTGATTCAACAAAGGTTAAACCACGAGTATATTTAGAACACGACACCTTCTCTCGTAATGACCTTAATAATGTTGATATAAATGTTGAAATGGCTAATTTATCCAAAAATTCTATTATGAATGAAGCCCTGGTTAATCGGACAACCGGATTACTGCAAATGCTTCAGACGGTAATAAGAGGAGGACGATAGTTAAATGATGTCACTTTTTCAGGCAATTAATACCTCTGCCTCAGGACTTACGGCAGAACAATTACGAATGGATGTCATTTCAAATAACATCGCCAATGTGAATTCTACCAGAAGCGAGCAAGGTGGTCCTTACAGACGGCAAAGGGCAGTTTTTACACCGAGAGAAACACAGATGATTTTTGATATCCCATTCGTTAAATCACCCCTTACCTATCATGGAAAAGGGGTAAGGGTAGTGGGAATTGAAGAAGACCCATCTCCATTTAGAATAGAATATCGACCTGAACATCCGGATGCAGATAAAGACGGTTATGTCCGATTGCCAAATGTAAATGTGGTTTTGGAGATGGCAGATATGATTACGGCTACCAGGGCCTATGAGGCTAATGTAGCCGCCATGCGTTCGGCAAAAGAAATGATGATGAGATCATTAGATATTGGCAAATAGTAAGCATTCAGGTATCAGTTTTTAACTGTGATTCAGGCAGTAGACATCAGAATTCAGAATTCTTACTTCTTACTTCTGACTTCTGAATTCTGACTTCTGGATTCTGACTTCTGAATTCTGAATTCGTGATGTCTAAATTTCTCTTGACAAAAATAAATTTTTGTAGTAAAATTAAGGAGGGTGTTTATAAAATGGGTCCGATTAGTTTAGATACATTGATGCCTAAATCTCAATTGATTGGTGTTAAACAAGAGCCTGAAAAGGTATCTTCATCCAATGAATTAGTAAATGGTTTTTCTGCTATATTAGAAGGTCATCTAGAAGAGGTGAATGATTCCGTAAATAATGCAGGTAAATTAACCCGGCAGTTAGCTACAGGTGAGATAGATAATATTCATTCGGTCATGATTGCGGCGCAAGAGGCAAATATTGCTCTGAATTTTACTTTAGCCCTGCGAGATAAAATAATTCGTGCCTATGAAGATACATTAGCTATGGGAGGAAGATAGAAGATAAAAGAATAGGTCATATAGGACTTATATGACCTATTCTTTATACTGGGAGGAAAACATGCCAGCGTGGTTAACCCAAATAGTTTCCTTTTGGAATGGTTTAACTAAAACCCAAAAGATAACCATTGGAGGTGTGTCAGCAGGTGTCCTGACTATTCTACTTTTTTCGGTTCTTTACATGGGAAGGGTAGAATTTGCTAATTTATATACGGATATTGCCCCACAAGAGGCGGGTAAGATAACGGCTAAACTGGATGAATGGAAAGAAAAATACCAATTAGTCGGCACAACAATTAAAGTCCCTGTCCGAAACCGTGATAAATTAAGGATAAGATTAGCCAAAGAAGAATTAGCCCCCAAAGGCGGCATATTAGGTTATGAGATATTTGATGTAACTAAATTAGCGATTACGGATTATGAACGACGAATTAACTTCCTGCGAGCCTTACAGGGTGAATTGACCAGAACTATTGAGAGTCTGGATAATATAGAAGAAGCAAGAGTCCTCTTAGTCCTGCCTAAAAAAGAATTATTCACAGAAGAAGAAAAAAATGTTACTGCCTCTATTAAATTAAGACTTCCCCCTTATGCCGCTTTAGAGACAGACCAGGTGCGTGGAATAATCAATTTAGTTGCCTCTGCTGTAGAAGGATTATCCCCGGAAAATGTAACCATTGTTGACAATAAAGGTAATATCTTGTCGGATATCGAAGAATTGGGCGGAGAACAAAAGGCCGAAATTTTAGCCGCTAAACAATTGGATTTACAGCGAGGTGAGGCACAAAAATTAGAGCATAATATTCGTAAAAAATTAGGTCGGGTACTTGACCCTGATTGTTTGGAGGTAGTAGTTAAATGGGAGATGAATTTTGACCGCATAGAAAGTAAAGAAGAAAAATATAGTATGCCTGGATTTGAGCAGTTGAAGGTAAGTGATGAAGTGGTCAAAGAAAGTTTTAAGGGAGAAGGAACTATTCCGGGTGGTGCACCTGGTGTTGAGGCTCAAATGCCTGCTTATAAAGGAGCTACAAGTCCGGCAGGCCCTATGTCTTACACTAAAGATGAGGCAAGAACCAATTACCTGGCTGATAAAGAGGAGGTTATCAAGGTCAGGTCTCCAGCACTTTCTAAAATATCAGTGGCCGTAGTTGTTGATGGGGCCTATGAACGGGATAAAAATGGTAAGTTGAAACTGACAAAAGATAATAAACCTATATATACACCCAGAAAGCCAGCAGAAATGACTAAATACGAAAATTTAGTCTGGGCGGCTATTGGTGCAGAAAAGGGAAAGATATATCCGGATAGAGACTACATTGTTCAAATAGAAAATGTTCAATTTGACCGCACCCGGGAATGGACTGAAGAATTAAAGGCCGAACAAGAAGCGGCACAAGCACTACTTAGAATTTATATCATTGCCGGAAGTATCTTTTTACTTCTGATTAGTAGTTTGATTGTTTTGATGATTCATCGCAGGAAGGTTATTGCTCAACAGGAGGCAGACAGATTAGCCGCTTTAGAGGTAGCCAGAAGAAGAGAGGCAGAAGGAAGAGAGGAATTAGTTAAAGAAGGAATAACATCTACGGAAGAAGAAAGTAAACGATTAGCCCTGCAAAATCCACAACAGGTAAGCCAGGTGATTTCTACCTGGTTAGCCGAGGACTAATAGGAGAAATTATAAATTATGAATTATGAATTATAAGATTGAAAATTTATTGTCTTCTTTTTCCTTCATTCATAATTTATAATTTATAATTCATAATTAAATATGGAGGTTGATTTATTATGGCTATAAATTTGACAGGTCCACAAAAAGCCGCGGTACTTATGATAGTTTTAGGTTCTGATACTTCATCGGAGATATTCAAATTTTTGCGTGAAGAGGAGATAGAAAGACTTACACTTGAAATTGCTAATTTACCTAAGATAAGTCCTGAAGAGCGAGAACAAGTAATGCGGGAATTTCACGAAATAATGATGGCACAGCGATTTATTCTTCAAGGTGGAGTGGACTATGCCAAAGACCTTTTGACACGTTCCCTTGGTGCAGAAAGAGCCGGTGTGTTAATAGAAAAACTACTTTCTCAAAAGAAACCATTTGAATTCATGAAAAAGGTTGACCCTGTTCAATTGCTCAATACCATTCAAGGTGAACATCCACAAACTATTGCCTTGATATTAGCCTATCTACCTGCAGAACGCTCATCGGTTATTATTGGTCAGTTACCACTTGAGATTCAATCTGATGTTGTCAGACGGTTAGCTGTTATGGAACGAACCTCACCAGAGGCATTGCAAAGGGTAGAGACTATATTACATACAAAATTGGCTTCTTTTACTACGACGACAAGGACAGGAGAAAAACGCATTGGTGGGGTGGATTCTGTGGTTGATATGTTAAACCAGGTAGAACGAGATGTAGAGCGGACAGTGTTGGAAGGTATTGGAGAGCAAGACCCTGAACTGGCAGAAGAAATTAGAAAACGCATGTTCACCTTCGATGATATTACTCGGTTGGATGACCGTTCAGCCCAGCGTGTCTTGCGCGAGGTCGATATTCGCGAATTGGCTATGGCATTGAAAGGTGCATCAGACCCAGCCAAAGATATGGTCTTTAAAAATATGCCCAAGCGTGCGGCGGATATGTTAAGGGAAGAAATAGAATTCTTAGGCCCTGTCCGCGCCAAAGATGTGGAAGAGGCTCAACAAAAGGTGATTAATGTTATTAGACAATTAGAAGACTCAGGGGAAATAGTTGTCTCGCGTGGAGGAGGAGGAAAAGGTGGGGAGAGGATTATCACCTAATGTCTATAAAAGTGAATTATTACCTCCAACCGGGACAGAAGTGATTTTGGATATTGAACGCAAACCTGAACCTGAAGGAAGAAGTATTTTAGATGTTATAGAAGAACGAGTTAAAAGAAGTCAAATTAAACTCCTTGAATTACAAAAGGAAATTAAAGAGGCAACGCAAACAAGTCGTAGCCTGCAAGAGGATGTTTTATCTGAGGCAAAGAAAAAGGCAGCTGAGATTATCAACCAGGCTAACGAAAAGGCAGAGGTGATTTTAACCCAGGCTAAAACGCAAATAGCAGAAATCGAACAAAATGCTAAGGAACAGGCTCATCAAGAAGGATTCGATGCCGGAAAGGAAAAGGGAATTAAAGCCGGTGAGGAAAGTCTTAAAAAGATGTTTTCCGAGATACAAAATGTCCTTATTGAGGCAAAAAATAAACGAGCGGAGATTATCCATGCTAATCAAGAAATGATTGTGGAATTAGCCTTTATGATTGCTAAAAAAATAATCAAGGCAGAAAGTATTACTAATAAAGAGACACTTTTAAAAAACTTGAATGCCGCCCTTAAAAAACTAAAAGATAAAGAGAAAATTAAGGTTAAACTTAATCCTGTATATTTGGCGGAATTAGGCAATATGAAGGAGAGACTTTTAGCCCAGGCCTCTGGTTTGGAAGGGATAACCTTTGAAGAAGACCAGAATATAGAGCCAGGCGGATGTTTGATAGAAACTAATTTTGGATTGATTGATGCTACTATTTCTTCACAACTGGAGGTTATACAAGAGGCTTTGAGATAAGGTTTTGAAAGTTAAATTGAATAAATTGAATATCGGGAGGGGAATAAATAATGCAGAGTTGGATTAGGAAATTAAAGCCGATTGTCTATGTAGTTTTGGTTTGCTTTACTTATACTTGTGTAGGTGGGAATAATTTTGTCTATGCGGCAACTAAAGGAAGAAGTCAGAAGCCAGAAGTTAGAAGTCAGAAGAAAGAAAAAACAACTGCTGAAAAATGGGCAAGAACGATTGAAGAGTTAAAAGCCAAAGGTGAAGAGTTAAAAGTTGGTGAGTTAAAGGATAAGGAGAAGGAACTCAAGGAACTTGATAGGGAGTTAAGAAAGGAGTTTAAGGAGACAGAGAAATTTTTAAAGGCGAAGAAACTACCGTCTAAAATACTTCAGCGGCATGATGATTTTGTTAAGCAGTACGAGAAGAATTTTGCTAAGCTTCAGGGCAAGTTAAATGCGGCTATCTCAGCTAATAGCACTGAGCGTGAAGCAAAGAGCAAAGAACTGAAGGAGTTTATTGAGAAAGCCCAATACCAACCTAAACCAAGACCGCTTGACCCAAATAAATTACCACACCGCATGGCACCAAAGTTAAAGCCGAGAGAACCGAGGATAAAAGTAGATAGTAGTCAGAAGTCCGTAGTCAGTAGTCAGAGGACAGAAGATAGAGGTCAGAATGAAAGGCTAAAGCCTGAACTCCAATCCGCAGTCCGCAATCCGCAATCCAAAATCGAAAATCCAAAATCCTCAAATTCCCTCTACGCTTCTGCTGGCTTGCCTGATACTTTTGTACTGGCTCAATCTACAGGTGAACAATCTCCCACCAGTAATTTGCCTGCCGAGGCTGATTTAGCTGAAACCATTGATGTCCAGATAACCCCTGAAATCCGCCGATTAGCTACCAATACATTAAAAGGCAATCCTGTATTAATCTATGAATATGTAAGAAATAACTTTGATTACGAGCCATACTATGGGTCACTCAAAGGCAGTCAACAAACCCTTTGGGAAAAGGCAGGGAATGATTTTGATTTAGCCTCACTATTAATCGCCCTCTACCGTGCGGCCAACATTCCCGCCCGCTATGTCTACGGCACTATCGAAATACCAATTGAGAAGGCAATGAATTGGGTGGGGGTGAAGGATAAAAAGACTGCTTGCGACATCTTTGCTACCGCTGGTATCCCAGTTGCTGGAATTACATCTGGTGGTGAGATTACAAAGGTTAGATTGGAGCATTGTTGGGTAGAAGTCTATATAGCTTATCTTCCATATTTTGGAGCAAAAGATTGGAATAAAGGGAGAAAATGTTGGGTTTCTATTGACCCATCATTTAAACAATATGAATATCCAGAAGATACCATCTATACAGACCCTGATACTAACGAAACTATCGAGATAAAGAATATAGATATATCAAAAAGGCTTCCTTTTGATACTGATGAGTATCTGAGTGGTACTCAAACCCTACCACCATTTATGGAATATTTAGAGGATATAAATGATTGGTTGGTAGAAAATACACCAGCAGGAGTTGTCTATAATATCTTTGCTGCCAGGTCTATAATTCCAGAACTACCAGAAGTCCTTCCTGGTCTTCCCAATAAGATTTTATCTATCAATGAGAGATATTCTGAGATTCCAGACAATCTAAGACATAAAGTAAGATTTGGAGGAAATATAAATTATGAAGTTTCAACCCCTCAAATAGCCTTTAAAAGAATTACCCTTTCTTATACTCCTGCCACATCAGAAGACCAAAGTATTATTAATGAATATGGTACCCTCTATGATGTCCCTGCTTATTTGATTAACCTAAAACCACAATTAAAGATTGATGGGGAAGTGAAAACGACTGGAGACTCTATAGGAATGGGTGAGGAAGAAATATTTAGTATGGAGTTCATTGAACCATCAGGTTATGTAGAAAGGGTAGCAAATGATGTAACAGCAGGGGCTTATTATGGAATTGGTATAGGTGTAGGGAAGATACCAGGTGAATTGATTAAGTTAAGTAGCGATAGATTTAGCCAGGCTTATGATACAGAGAATCTTTATGTAGATGGATTACTAAATGACAACATAGCAGGAGAATCACTCTACTTTGAGGCAATAAATTGGCTCTATCACACTCACGCAAATTATAGTTTAGTAAAAACAATAATGCATGTTACATCAGTAAGGCAGGCAGAAGCAATATCTTTTTTTGAGGCAGATGTGGATTATATCTTTAATAGCCCCAAATCAGTAGATATACAAGGAGTATCTATTGATGTAGACAGAGACACAGCTTCTGCTTTTTCAATATCAGGTGATAGCTCAAATCTCAAGGATTTTATGATACTAAGGGGATACAGCGGTTCAGTGATGGAACATTTAGGTTTTGATATACCGATTGGGACAACGACTGCGGTTTCTGGAATAAAGGCAATTCAGATTGCTAATACACAAGGTATTCCTATACATAAGATAGATTCAACTAATATCGATTCAATTCTACCCCAATTGCAAGTTTCAAGTAATGTAATTACAGACATCCAAAATGCAGTAAATGCTGGGTTGGAGGTAACAATACCTGAGAGGAATATTCAATACTATGACTGGGAAGGAGTAGGGTATATCATAATGGATACAGATACAGGAGCAGCAGCTTATCGAATCTCTGGAGGAACAGATGGGGCAGTAATATTGGCAAGATTAGGAGCAATAATCCCTGCAATAGGAGAATTTTTTGGAGAAAAAGCTTTAGTAACTGAAGGAGAAAGTAGGTGGTATCCATGGGGAACCGTGATAGGGATAATTACAGGAGGAGTATATACATTGTTAGAATTCGCATATGTTGATTTTCAAACAGATATGGCATTAGGAAGTTTGTATGTGATGGGATATTGTCCTATTTTCAAAAGAACATATAATTATCATGAATTTATAGATGAAATTGCAAAGCCAAAATATAAAATTTTGTATCATGCAGGCCATGGTGATGGTGGAGGATTAATTCTCAATAATGACCTTCTGTTTATCCAGGATTCTACTGGAACTCCCCTTGGTTTTGTGGAAGGATATCAAGTAAATGAGGTTCCTACAAGTCACTATAACTTTGTCTTTTTAGACTCATGTGAAAGTAATCAAGACATACTTAGGGAGTTTGCGAGTAGTTGTTCCTTGGGTTATGATATTAAAGTTGGTGGTGGTCTAGGTATGCTTTTTGATATGGTATTTTGGCTTACATGCCTTAAAGGATTAACAATCAATGAAGCAAATACTAAAGCTGAAGGTTTTACGAAAAAATTTTCTCTCATGTGGGATTTTCATACAACTCTTAATGGAAATAAAGATATAAAACTGAGGAGATGGTAAGAGATGAGTAGTTTCATAAAGAAGAAAATAGGAGAAAACAAAGAGAAGTTACTGATTCATTATAAAAATTTTCTTAAGGGAATTTTAGTAACTTTTGGAGGGATAATGTGGGGATCTCTTATCCAAATATTTTTTCTACCAAGAGGAACAAGAAATATTGGAGCACTGACGCTAACATTTTTAATAGCATGCCTTTTAGGATATAGACTTCAGTGGTATAAAACTCTTCGTCATAAAATTATTATCCTATTTTTAGTATTACTGCTTGTTTCTTCTCCTATAATAGGACTTTGTATCTTTCCATCTATAGATTCAATTTCTCGTATAGACAAAGCTAAAGAAGTAGCAACAATGGGCAATTTGGGATTCATTAGATCATCTATTGCAACTTACTATAAAGAGAATAAAATTTATCCAATAACTTTGGATAACCAGAGTCGTCAAATAGGTACACTTACTGTTTCTGGGTTTATTCCTAAGTATGTTGAAAAAGTTCCCAAAGCTCATTTATCTAAAAAAATTCCTCATGTTGATTCAAATACAATACTCATTATTAATACTAAACCAAATCAAAAAATCCAACCACACCAAATTACTGATAAAGGTGGTTGGATTTATAGTTCTAACAGTGGAGATATAAGGATAAATTGTAATCATAAAGATAGTAAAGGTGTTTATTATTTTGAGTATTGAAAAAAGGAGATAATCAAATGGGCAGGACTAAATCATTAAAATTGACATTTTTTCTTATATTATTCCTTGTTTTAACCAGAGGAATACTATCTGCTCAACAGACAGTGATAGATAATGGCATTCAATGGCTAAAGGATAATCAAAACATTAGTGGCTCATGGGGTGATGAGGAAATGATAGCTTTGTCAGTTATTGATACGACTGCTGCTTTGAATACCTTACATTATCTTGATGAAGTAGATACAAATTATACCAATGGAATTTTATGGCTGGGAACCCAAACTGTAATCTCTATCTCCCTTCTTTCAATAAAGATAGAATCATTAGCTAAATATGGTACAGATACCTCCTCTCTCATTAGTACTTTAATTTCATATCAAAAAGATGATGGTGCATTTGGTGAATATCAACGAGAGATATTAAGTACCATTCTTGCCCTTCGTGCACTCAAGACTGCTAATTATTCTGATGAAGTGGTAATTAACAATGCCATTTCTTACATCTTATCCAACCAAAATCAAAATGGTGGGTTTGGTATTGTGGGGAAGGAATCTTTGGCAGATGAGAGTATGAAAGAAAGTAATATCTGTGTTACCTCATTGGTTATCTTGACATTCAAAGAATTTAATCTTGGATATAGCTCGTATATTGATAAAGCAGTAGATTGGCTTATGAGTCAGCGGAATGAAGATGGGAACTTTGGGAATAGTATCTGGGAGACTTCATTAAGTTATTCGGCGTTGATGCAAGTGGCGAGTGGTAAGTGGTTAGGGGCGAGTGAAAAGACTTTGAATTATATTTTGAATGCTCAACTTGCTAATGGCTCATGGAATGATGATGCGTATTCTACGGCATTAGCCTTGCGGGCATTGAAGGATTCTGCACCGGATTTGGCCATAAGATGGCAAGATATTAGCTTTGAACCTGAAGTACCAGTTGAAGGTGAACCTGTGACAATTAAGGCTACTGTATGGAATTATGGTGGGACACTGGTTGAGAATGTAGAAGTGGTTATCGGTAATCAGTTATCGGTAATCAGTAAGATTGAAGCAGGAGGAAGTGCATCAGTAACGGTGGTGAGTAACTTTACTGCTGGAACTTACAAGATTATCGTTACGGTTGATCCTGATGATCTGGTTAAGGAGCGGGATGAGACAAATAATACTGCCAGCAAAAACTTGACATCCTCCATCTTAGCTGACCTTACTCTATCACCTGCTGATATTTCATTTGCCCCTGCTAAACCTACTGACCAGGATATTATAAGGGTAAATGCTACCATCTATAATCAAGGTGAGGTGGATGTTTATCGTACTGTGGTAAGTTTCTATGCCGGTAATCCTGCTACTGGTGGGACTAAACTTGCTGATTTGACCTTAACCAGTGAAGGTCAATATGGTATTCCAGGCGAGCCTATTTTGCCTAATGGTGGTAATGTTAAGATATGGGTTATCAGTACCGAGCCTTTCCCTGCTGACACCTACGATATTTATGTAGTAGCAGATTCCCAAAACATGGTCACAGAGATAGACGAGACAAATAATATCGCATATAAAACACTCATAGTAACCGGTACACCCACTATATCAGCTCCAACAGGATTAATTGCTATTCCAGGTAAAGCAATAGTAGACCTTAGCTGGAGTCCTAATCCTGAAAAGAATTTAGCAGGATACAATTTATATCGAGATGGAGCTAATATTAATACGGAATTAATTCTCATCACTACCTATCGTGACACAGGACTTGTTAATGGAGTAAGTTATACCTATACGGTGACTGCAACAGACAAAGAAGGAAGTGAGAGTAACCCTTCTACACCTGCTTCCGCAACACCGCAAGATTACTATATCAATCCACCTACTATTACCTCCCCAACTATTGCAGGAACACCAATCTGGACCAATACTACTCCTATCACTATTTCTGGAAAAACAGAGCCAAATACCACAGTAGAACTCTTTGTTGAGCAAACGCAACAATTAAATTTTGGAGGGTAGAAAGAGGGTAGCAAGAAGATTAAAAGGAGGGTAGAGCGAAAATTACAAGAGGATAAAAGGAAGATTTTGGAAATGAAAGGGGTGATGGGGAAAATTTAGAGAGAGATGAGAAGAAGTTAAGGGAGATACTTTCCCAAATGGGCATAGGTATCCTTTCTATGCCTGTTGTTTGAAGATAAAAGGTTATTGTTTTTTGAAATTTTCATACAGGATAATAACCATTAACATTGGCTATGAGGTGCATCAAACTCATAAATTTATCGATATGAGCCTTTACATTTTCTATTCCTCGTTTATAAAGATAGTTCATTTTGTATCTCTTTTTCATAAGCCCGAATAGCCGTTCTATCTTAGTCCGAAGATAATAGACGATTTTATGGGTATAACTTATCTGGGGTAATTTCCAATCAATTTGGGGCACCAATTCTTTTTTAAGTCTGAATACTCTGCCTTGGATGGAGTTAGGAGAACATTGTTCTTTAAGACAGCAGGTAATTTTGTCAACATCGATACCTAAATGGCAGCAATTCACGGTGAATACGATACCTCTAATCGAAAATCAAGGAATGGAAAACTTCGCTCTGGCAAAGGGATTCAAGCTCTTCTATTTAAGACTTGATGCGCCAGTTTTTGGGCTAAATATTACGAAGAAAATATTTTAAAATCGCTCCAAACCCTTATAATAGCACGGGTTTTCTGTTCACCGTGAATTGCTGTTAGCGAGGCATTTGAGAAATAGCGTTGTTGGAGTAATTTGGAGTGCGGTAGTTTGCTATTTTGGAGTGCGAAAGCAATCTTTCGCACGCCAAATTACTCCAAAAAATGTTATTTCTCAAATGTTTTGAACCAAAAAAATTATTGACGAAAATCGGTTCTTATGCTATAATTCTACTGTCAATGTTTGACTCCAATTCTACACAAATGATAGGAAGGGAATAGAACACGGATAGGACGGATTGACACGGATAAAAAATCAGCGAAAATCCATAACATCCGTGAAATCTGTGTTCTATTCTTTTAAATCCGATTACAAAAAAATACAAGGCTGAAGTTGACCTTGTCGTCGGCACCGCCTCCTACGCTTACCGCTCAGGCACTGCAACCATAGCTCTGGACAGCCAGAAGTTGGAAGGCAAGTCAGCGGCAGAGCTTACAGTAGGCACAGCCACCTATGCCAGCACTGCTACCTATGCCTTATCCGTTGCAGGAAAACTCTCCATAGGTCAATCTTACGGTGGCGGCATTGTATTTTATGTCTATGATAATGGGCAGCATGGTTTAATAGCCGCTACAGCCGACCAGAGTGCAGGAATACAATGGTATAATGGAACCTATAGAGTGACCAACGCAATCGGAGATGGTATAGGAGCCGGAAAAATGAACACCATGCTTATTATAGCCATGCAAACCAATGATAATACTGGAGGTAATTTTGCCGCAAAGGTTTGTGCAGATTATTCAGTAACAGTTGGTGGCATTACCTATGGCGACTGGTATTTACCTTCAAAACACGAGTTGAATTTATTGTATCAGCAAAAAACCGTTGTTGGCGGTTTTAGTAGCAACTACTATTGAAGTTCTACCGAGTTCAATAGTAACGGCGCGTGGCTCCAGAGCTTCGCCAATGGCTGCCAGAACACCAGCAATAAGCTCAACACATTTAGAGTGCGTGATGTTCGGGCTTTTTAACTATTTGGGAGATGTGATGATGTGATGATGAAGTGATGTGGTGATTGGGTGATGGGGTGTACCCCGTGAGTACAAATACACGCTTGGTCAAGATTCGTGATAATTTGTGAAATTCGTATCTATGTTTAAAAGATGAGACACGAATTACACGAATTGACACGAAGGGAGAAGCAATGGATATTATTTAGTATCAGATTTTTTTAGATAATTCGTGAAAATTCGTGAAATTTGTGTCTAATATATTTAGGAGGAGGTGATTAATTATGTTAGCGGTTAAAGGAATTTATAAGGCAGGTCAGGTAATCTTTTCAGACCAAAACTTACCTCAGGAAAAACATCTAGTTATTGTAACATTTCTGGATGAAGAAAGAGATGATTCTTTTAAAGAAACATCCTTGATTTATAAGAATCCACGATTGAGGAAGTTGCTCAGGTTTAAAAAAGAAGATGGAGATTTTATCCAGAGTCTTCATAGAGCCCGACAAAAAGCTTATCAGCAGTTTATAGATAATATAGATTTTCTCCAAGGGGGGAAACTAAAATGAAGATATACTTAGATACTTCGGTGATTATTCCGATGTTGTTAGGAGAGAATACCGATTCAAGGCATAGAGATAGCAAGCGATTACTGGAAAAGATAGCAAATGGGAAGTTAAAAGGATATATCAGTTTGTACAGTTTTTCAGAACTAATTAATTATATAGAGGAACATTTCGATGAAAATTTGACCCATGAAGTCTTCAGGGAAAGTATGGTGGAATTATTAAGCTATCCTCTAAATATCTTAAAATACCCCGATAGAAATGAACTAAGCTTCTTCAGGAGAAAATTTACTATTTCCGATTCTTCAGATGTTTTGCATGTGGTTTTAGATTTAAAATCAGAGTGCAAAGTTATAGTTACTTACGACACTCATTTCCAGGAAGTTAAAGATGTGATTGGGGTAAATATGCCAGAAGAAGTTAAGAGAAAAGTTTGATGGGCATCTTTAGATTATGGGCTATTAAGGAGAGTCAAAATAAATTATCCTATATTTACCATCAAAGCACGAGTTAAATTTATTGTATCAGCAAAAAGCTGTTGTTGGCGGTTTTGGTAGCCACGGCTATTGGAGTTCTACCGAGTACAATAGTGACTTCGCGTGGTACCAGAACTTCAACAATGGCTTCCATGACTACGACTTTAAGTCCTTCACCTACCATGTGCGTGCCGTTCGGGCTTTTTAATTATTTACTATGGTTTATAGTTTTTTAGTTAATGGTTTTGGTTTATTAGTTAATGGTTTTAGTTTATTAGTTGAGGGTTTTGGTTATGGCAACTGGATTGGATAATTTGTGGATTTATACACTGGCCGAAGACCTTGAAATAAAGGTTCACGAGGCGACTAAAAAATTTCCCGTTGATGAAAAATATCGAAGCATTGATCAATTGAGGCGCTCATCTGCCTCTGTAGCGAATAATATAGCTGAGAGTTATCATAAAAGAACAAATAAAGAAAAAGACAGATATCTTTCAATTGCTAAGGGGGAAGCAGAAGAAACCAAAAGAAATATTATAAAATCAGCACGGAAAAATTTTATTCGTGAAGACGAAGCAAATGAAATAGCAGAAAAATATACAGTATTGCTAAAAGGCATTAGTGCTTTCATACATTTTCTCATATTAAATGATGAAAGTAGCGCAAAAAAGAAACCACAACCGAAAACTAATAACCAAAACCAATAAACTAAAAACTAAAAACCATTAGGGATGAGTTT
>JASEHU010000139.1 GCA_030018635.1 bacterium | reverse complement strand
TCTCCACCTAATCTCAACATTGGACACGATTTCTGCCATAATGAGAATTGCTGGTGCCGTATTAAAAATGGTTGACAAAATCTCATCAATGTGGTATATTGATTAGTGAAAGATGAGGAGGTAAAAAATGGTTGTTGCTCACCCTGAATTTGTTATTGATGAACATCAGAATCGGAAAGCAGTCCTATTGCCGTATGAAGAATGGCGGAATATCGTAGAAGAGATGGAAGAACTCGCTGATATCAAGGCATACGACGAGGCAAAGGCTTCTCCTTCTGACTTCTTGCCCTTTGAAGATGAAAGGAGTTTTTGCAGGTGAAAAATAAATTAAGACAAGAAAAGGGATTCACTTTAATAGAATTGATGGTAGTGATTATGATTATCTCTATTATCGCCGCGTTTGTGTTTCCAACCGTATTCAAGAAAATATCCCGGTCCAAACGGATTGGGGCACAGGCTCAAATAGAAATATATGGTGTTGCCCTTGACAGTTACCGATTAGATAATGGCAGATACCCAACCACTGAGCAGGGACTACAAGCCTTACGCACAGAGCCTACCACACCTCCCTTGCCTAAAAATTGGGATGGACCCTATCTCAAAAAGGAAATTCCATTAGACCCCTGGGGAAATCCATACATCTATATTTGCCCAGGTGAACATAATTTTGATGGTTATGACCTGCTTTCCTACGGGGCAGATGAGGAAGAAGGTGGAGAAGGTGATGACCAGGATATTGTTAGCTGGAAGGGACTTACAGTAGAGGAAAAACAATAGGTCCTATAAGACCTATAATTCCTATAAAAAAATTAAAAATGGAGGTTTTTAAAAAATGTCAACAAAAAAGCATGTGTATTTTTTTGGTGCCGGTAAGGCAGAAGGAACTGGAAAAATGAAGGAATTATTAGGGGGAAAAGGTGCAGGATTAGCCGAAATGACCAATATCGGCATACCTGTTCCACCCGGATTTACCATTACTACTGAGGCGTGTATTTATTATGACCAACATCATGGCGAATATCCTGAGGGGTTAGAAGCACAAATCGAGGAAAATATGAAAAGATTAGAGGAGACAATGGGTAAAAAATTTGGGGATGTAGAAAATCCACTTCTTGTCTCTGTTCGTTCCGGAGCAAAAATGTCTATGCCCGGAATGATGGATACTGTTCTAAACTTAGGATTAAATAACCACACCGTCGAAGGACTGGCGGAAAAAACCCAAAATCCAAGGATGGCTTATGATGCCTATCGCAGATTTATCCAGATGTTTTCAAATGTGGTCTTAGGGATAAAACATCATGAGTTTGAGTTTATCTTAAATGAAGTCAAGGAAGAAGAAGGGGTAAAACAAGATACTGAGTTGTCTGTGCAAGGACTTCGTAATGTCATTGCCCGCTATCTAAGTATGCTTCGTGAGGTAGAAAAGATTCATTTTCCCCAGGAACCAAAGGAGCAACTGAAAAAGGCAATCGATGCCGTGTTTGAATCATGGGATACACCCAGGGCAGTAACTTATCGTAAATTATATAACATCCCTGATGACTTAGGCACAGGGGTCAATGTCCAGGCAATGGTTTTTGGGAATATGGGCTGGGACTCAGGGACAGGGGTAGCCTTTACCCGTAATCCATCTACCGGGGAAAAGAAATTTTATGGTGAATATCTTCTCAATGCCCAGGGTGAGGATGTCGTTGCCGGTATCCGCACACCAAACCCCATAGATAATCTGCCCAAGGAGATGCCGGGGGTCTATCAGCAATTAGTTGATGTCTATCAGAAATTAGAAAGTCATTATCGGGATATGCAGGATATTGAATTCACCATTGAGGGTGGAAAACTTTTTATGCTTCAAACCCGAACCGGGAAACGCACAGCCCAATCGGCTATAAAGGTTGCCGTAGATATGGTTCACGAGGGATTAATCACCAGACAGGAGGGGATAATGCGTATCGAGCCCAGACAATTAGACCAACTTCTCCATCGTCATATTGACCCAAAGGCAACGGTAGAGGTATTAGCCACAGGGTTACCGGCTTCACCAGGGGCGGCTTGTGGGATGGTCGTGCTTGACCCGGATGATGCCTGTCAATGGGTTGAGGAAGGCAAGAAGGTCATATTAGTCCGTAACGAGACCTCTCCTGATGATATTCATGGGATGGCTGTGGCACAAGGGATATTAACCGCTCGCGGGGGGATGACCTCCCATGCGGCTGTTGTAGCCCGCGGCATGGGTAAATGCTGTGTTGCCGGATGCGAGGCAATTAAGGTTGATGGACACGGAAAACAATTCACGGTTAAGGATAAAATTATTAAAGAGGGCGATTTTATTACCTTAGACGGTTCTACCGGCAGGGTAATTTTAGGGCAGGCACCTACCATCGAACCAGAGATGAGTGAGGAAGGAAGGATATTGCTTCAATGGGCGGATGAAATTAAGAGATTAGGGGTACGAACCAATGCCGATGACCCGAAATCAGCAGGCATAGCCCGTGAATTTGGTGCCCAGGGAATAGGACTTTGCCGCACAGAACACATGTTTTTTGCCGAGGATAGATTACCGATTATGCAGGAGATGATTCTGGCTAATGATGAAAAGGAAAGAAGGCAGGCACTGGATAAATTACTGCCTATGCAAAAGGAGGATTTTATCGGCATATTCAAGGCAATGGACGGCTTACCGGTAACTATTCGGCTATTAGACCCGCCGCTACATGAATTTTTACCCAAACATGAAGAATTGTTGGTAGAATTGGCGACATTAAAAGCAACTAAAGGAGACCAAAATAAAATAAAGGAGATTCAAGACTTATTACACAAGGTAGAGACATTGAGAGAGGTAAATCCGATGCTTGGGCTTCGTGGCTGTCGTCTGGGAATTACCTATCCAGAAGTCTCACAGATGCAGACACGGGCAATATTTGAGGCGGCGTGTGAATTAACTAAAGAAGGATGTAAGGTTTTGCCGGAGGTTATGATTCCGCTGGTTGGTGATGTCCAGGAGTTGAAACTTCAAAAAGACCTGACCGATAAGGTGGCTAAAGAAACCTTTGAAAAATATGGGCTTGCTGTAGATTATTTAGTGGGGACAATGATAGAATTGCCCAGGGCAGCTATCACCGCTGACAAAATAGCCTCAGAGGCACAATTCTTCTCCTTTGGCACAAATGATTTAACCCAAACTACCTTTGGCTTTTCCCGCGATGACGCCGAAGGGAAATTCTTAGATAGGTATCTTGAACAAGGCGTTTTACCGCAGAATCCGTTTGAGGTATTAGACCGTGAAGGGGTAGGCGAATTAGTGAAAATCGGCATAGAAAAAGGACGCACCACAAAACCAAATCTTAAAGTAGGTATCTGCGGCGAACATGGTGGTGAACCGAATTCAGTAGAATTCTGCCATTTAGCCAATCTAACCTATGTCTCCTGTTCCCCATATCGAGTCCCCATCGCCCGATTAGCCGCCGCCCAGGCAAAGATAAAAAATGGGTAAAAGTAGAGCTATTTGAAATGGTACGGATAAAAAACTTTTACTTAAGGTATTGAATGAGAAAAAATGCAAGGATATTTTCAAAAGGACAAAGGAGTTTTACGCATGGATAAAAAAGTTATTGAAATAGCCAGTCGTTATGCTCTGGAAGTGAAAAAACTCTTGCCGGTAAAAATGGTTATACTTTATGGCTCTTATGCCAGAGGGGATGAATAAGATATTTGAGGCTCAACTTTTAACCTATATGAAGGCCATGAAGAAGAGAGTGGGGCTATTGATAAACTTCAATGTAGAGAGGTTGAAAGACGGAATAAAAAGACTAATAATTTGAGGTCACAGAGGGGAGGAAAGATAAAATCTTACAAGTCCTTGATACTAAAGAAGTTCTCTGTGATCTCTGTGGTTAGTTTTTGACAGAACCCGAATTATTAAAAGGAGGAAGATTATGCCTTCACAAGTATTAAGTCAAATGGAAAAAAGAATCAACCATTTATCTGGTAAGGAACAGTTATGGTTGATTGAGCTACTTGCTCATCGCTTACGAGAAAATTCAATAAAAAGCTCGATTGAGAAGTCTGCTTTCGAAAGCCAACTTAGTGCCATGGCAATGGATACTGAGGTTCGAGTTGAGTTGCAAAAAATTGGTCAAGAGTTCGCTGTAGCGGAAGCAGACGGATTGGAGAGCAGATAATGGCCATTCATCGAGGAGAAATTTATTTTGTCAATTTGAATCCTGTGAAGGGACGAGAACAAGCAGGACAACGTCCCGTATTGGTCTTATCGGTAGATGCTATCAATAAATTACCTCTTGTAGTTACAGTTGTTGTTGGAACAAAAGGTGAAAACATTTCTCGTGGGTCATTCCAAAATTATTCGACCTGTGCAGTCGGAAATTCACCTTGAATGTAGAATGTAGAATGTGGAAATTGGAAATTGGGGAAAGAGAAGAGACCTAAATTTCTACATTCTACATTCTACATTCAATATTCTACATTTTACCTAAATTCTTACAAATTGTCAATAAATGTCGATTGCACAGGTCGAAATTATTTTCTCATTCTTTAATTTTTAATTATCTCTTATATTGCCCAGGCAGGAATAAAGAAAATATGGGTTTGTTCAACCATATCTTTCCCAAGGAAATCCTTAGTAACGACAATAGCTGATGAAGGGTGATAGGTGTTGATAAAACTCCGTAGCCCCGACGGGATGTCTGAATGCTTAAAAGGACTATATTTGACCTCTATGGGTAAAATCTCTTTTGTTTTTATAATAAAGTCAACCTCAGATTTGGTCTTTGTGCGCCAGAAATAAAGGTCATCCAGGACATCAAGGTGCTTATGCAATTCATTAAACACAGCGTTTTCAAAAAGCATCCCACGGTCAACCCGTCCTGGTAGAGGGTCAAGATTACGAATGAGTGAATTTCTAAGTCCAGTATCATGAAAGAACACCCTGGATGATTTGACAATTTGCTGCCGTTTGTTGGTATAATAAGGTGAGATAAGTGATAAAACAAAGGTGTTTTGCAAAAGAAAGAGGTATTTTTCAATTGTTGGTCTGGATATGTTCAATGAGTTGGTTAGTTCTGAAAGGTTGACTAAGTTGCCTATTTGAAGAGCTAAGAGTTCAATCAAGTTATTAAAGGCTTCTATATTTTCAATATGAGCAAAGTCTTTAATGTCTCGTCTAATGTAGGAACAATGAATTTCTGATAAAAGGGCTATTTTATCCTCTACAACAGTAGTTAAAACAACCTGAGGATAACCGCCAAAAACAACGAATTCCTCCAAAAGAATGCAGAAGTCTTGAAAAAGGAATTTTAACTCTGAGAGGTCTGGTAGGTTTTGTTCTCTTATGATTGAAGTAAGATTAATATCCTTTTTCCGTTTGTGAAGAGGGGAGTTTTTAAATCCTAAAAACTCTTCAAAGTCAAGGGGATTGATCTCAAAAACCCTTTTTCGACCGGTTAGTGTTTCCTTGAATTTATGCCTTATCTGGAGGGATGAAGAGCCTGAAACAATAAGCTTTAAATCAGGATAATGATCATGGAGAATCTTCAAAAAAGAGGAGGGGTTATCTAAATAATGAATCTCATCAATAAAAACAAATGAAGGACTTTCGGTATCTACCCCGTATGCACGCAGGAGGTTAAGGAATTCATCACCATATAAGTGATTTATCTGCTTGAGGATATTTGGAAATTCAAGGTCGAAATATACTACTTGCGATGAAGGGATTTTCTCCTCCTCCAACAGATAAAGGATTAATCGAAGCAGCAGGCTTGTTTTTCCTACCTGTCTTGAGCCAAGGAGGATAATGATGCCTTTCTGAGAAAGGGAATTTCTTAACACAGTTTCTATCTTGCGTGGAAATAAGGTGTTTGCTTGAGATAACAACTTTTTATCAACCATTTTGCAATACCTCTTTAAAAATCGTTATACTATTTTATAACAGTTATTGAAATTTGTCAAGGAAAATTTCTGGGTGGTGAAAAAATCTTTCTTGACTTTTATAATATAAGTATGATACTATAAATTAGTGAAACTTCTTATATGGAGTCCATTAATTAAGTTGACATAAAAAATGGAGATGGTTCATTTT
>JASEHU010000138.1 GCA_030018635.1 bacterium | reverse complement strand
AGAGAAGAGACTTAAATTTCTAATTTCCAATTTCTACATTCTACATTCTACATTCTACATTCAAGGTGAATTTCCGATTGCACAGGTTGAAATTTTTGCACAAAAAGCAAGGAAATTTCGTAATTCGTGTTCGTTTAGCGTGTCCGTAGAGAACATGGGGATACGGGTAACGGCCACGGTAAACGATTTTGGTTCTGGCTCGTCCAGGTGAGGGTGTATTGTTTTCTTGAATGGTATGAAATATTGTCAAGTTTGATTGGGAAATGGTGATGGGGAACAGATCCTATTCCATTCCTCAAGGTTAGGTGGATAGAAAAATAATGGTTATTTTACAAATAGTTATTCTATTGATTTTGTTTTTTTTGCCAGGCTATTTAGTTTTAGGTAAGAAATTTCAAGATGAGGAGAAATTTGGGCTGGCTTTTGCCTTTTCTATACTAATGTATGCAGGCACAGCGGTTATGCTACATCTTTTCAAAATACCTATTATCTGGGCAGTAGGTGTTTTTCCTTTATCTTTTATCACCATCTTTTTTAGAAAACCAACCTTTAATATCCCCTGGAAATTATTACTTATTTTTGGTATAACCTTGCTCACGAAGGCAATCTTATGCGAAGTGTCGAAGTTCCCTACAATTGGGGATTCATACTCGCATTTCTTAGCAAGTATGAGCTTTTTAACCCCTAACTGGACTGTTCTACCATTTACTGAAAGCTATTGGCAGGGAATTGATAAGGCATTTTATATGCAATATAGACCTCCGCTGTTTAATTTAACATTAGGCTTTGTCTTTTCTATCTTTGGACCATCTTTTGAAATCGCCAAATTAGTTGTTGTTTTATTTACTACCTCAATACTTATCCCGGTTTATCTTGTTGCCAAAAGATTATATGATGAAAAATGTGCTGTTTATTCAACCATACTTCTGGTAACCATAAGTTCTTTTTTCTTATCATTAACCTTTGAGGTATTTGTTTATCCCGCAAATGTTTATTTTGGTTTTTGTTTTTTCTATCTTTATCTAAAAAAGGATTGGAACTATGTAGCCATTTTATCTGCACTGGCTTATCTAACCCATCCATCTTGTGTAATCCTGTTTTTATCTTTAATTTTGTTTGAATTTGTAAAAAATAGAAAGATAATATTTACTGTGATAAAAAATAGGAATATCCAGATAAAAGTTAAATATCTTTATCCAATAGTTATTTTTATATTACTTGTATCGCCATGGCTTATAAGAAACTACATGGTCTTTGGTAATCCATTACATACCACCGGTAAATATGCCCCATTTGGTACAAAGTATGAGGATTTATGTATCCTTTCTCCACCAACTCTGGATAGATACCTTGATTTTATTTTAATCCCTAAAAATTTTATTCAATCGAAATTAGGTTCTGTTTTTCTTACCTTTTTACCAAGACCATATTCGGTAACATTTTCAACATGGGACATTAGAGCCTTGTGGGATCCGGTAAAAATAAATTGGGCACTGGCCGGATTTTTTACTTATCCCCTATTGATAGTCATAATCTACTTTTTAATTAGAAGGCCAACCGAGATGATTCCGTTCTTATTCTATATAGGAATGCTTATTAGTTTCTTTTTAATGGGATATAGAGCAGGATATATGCAGACATTTATTCTTTCCCATTGTGTATTATTAGGGATATGGGGGATAAATATAGTTAAAAATAGCCGCATCTTTATTTGTATAATCGGAATTATGCTAATCTTGCAGTGTGTTGGCATTATTTATGATAGAGGTAAACAAAAGGAGATTCCCGACTATGAATTATATTCATGGATTAAGAATAATGTCCCTGTGGATGAAAAGATTATGAATTGTGATGCGCATACAATTGCTTATTTTACAGGTAGAAGTGGATTTATCACTCCTTATGAAGATAGGGCTATTATATTACATTGCCTTGAAAACTGGGATGTTCATTACCTGATTGTTGGGCCGACAGATTTAAGATTAAGGGATATTGATATTAAGGAGGTTGAAAAAAGATATAAATTTTTGACACAGATACAGGAAACGAGGATATACAAGGTAAGATGAATAATTCAATAGTAAGTTTAATAAAGGTAAAAGAAACTGTACAAAATGCAGTAAAAGAGGCTATGGAAAAAGCGCAATGGTATCGGTTTATTACCAGAGGAGCAAATGTGGCCTTGAAGCCTAATTTAGGCTTTGACCTATTTCTTCCAGGTGCGGTAACCTCACCATGGGTAGTAGAAGGAGTAATTCAAACTATTCAAGGTTATGTCAATGAGATATATTTAGTCGAGTCCGGACAGATTTTAGTCAATGTTGAAAAGGCTCTTCGCCAAACAAAAATGGATAAATTGTGTCAAGAGTATAAAGTAAAATGGTTGAATATGTCTAAAGACTCTTTTAGAAGGATAAAATTAGAAAATGGGTTAGTATTCAAAGAAATAGAGGTCCCAGAGATTCTTTTTCAGACAGAATTAATAACCATTCCAGTAATGAAAACCCATGATAAAACTACTGTTACATTAGCTATCAAGAATCAATGGGGTTGTTTGAGAGAATTGAGACATAATTATCATTTGGTAGTAAATGAGGCACTGGTAGATATTAACTCTATAGTTAAAGCAAAATTTGCTGTTTTAGATGCTACGATTTGTTTGGAAGGTAATGCCCCTAAGTCTGGAAAACCTAAAGTAGTTGATTTAATCCTGGCCTCTGGAGATATAGTTGCCTTAGATACTGTTGCAGCTAAAATTATGGGTTTTGAACCAACCAAAATAAAATCTATCACTAATTGTGCTAATACCGGCTTAGGCAATTGCAATTTGGATAAAATTGAAATTGTTGGAGAAGATATTAGTCGATTGAATTTTAATTTTATATCTGCAAAACATAATTATGTATCATTTTGGGAATTATTGTTCAGGAAATCAACATTCCGCAATTTTATATTTAAAACCCCTATATTTAACATTTGTTGTTTTGGTGCCATTGTCTGGTATTTTGTTTGGTACTACTTAGGCAAAGGAAAGAAATATCGTAATGAAATCTTGTTACATCCTAAATATGGAATGCAATGGAAATAAGGAAAGGGAAATAGTAAGTGATTAATATCAGTAAAATATATACTCAAAGATTTAATTTAGAGGAGCAAAAACAAAAGAATATATTATGGAAGATTTTATGTAAAAATTTCTTACAAAAATATATCAAAACAACAGATATAATTTTGGATATAGGAGCAGGATATTGTGAATTTATAAATAATATTCAAGGTAAAACTAAATATGCGGTTGATATAGATGAAAATATTATAAAATTTGCTTCTAATGAGGTTAAAGTATTTCAAACACAAACTACAAATCTTTCCTGCATTGATGATAAAACAATAGATGTTGCTTTTGCAAGTAATTTTTTTGAACATCTGAAAGATAAAAATGAGATAATAAAAACATTAAAAGAAGTCTACAGAGTTCTTAAACAAGAGGGTAAATTTTTAATTATCCAACCAAATATAAAATATGCATACAAGGAGTACTGGGATTTCTTTGATCATTATATTCCTATAACGCATTTTAGCTTAATAGAGGCATTAAATAATGTTGGTTTTGAGATAAAAGAGGTGCGTCCTAAATTCCTACCTTTTACTACTAAAACCACTATACCTAAAAAAGAGTTCCTTTTAAAGATATATTTAAGATACAAATGGCTTCAAAAAATTTTTGGGAAGCAATCTTTTATCTTATCTGAGAAATTTTAAAGGAGGTTGAGTAATTAAAATTATGAATTAAAAATTGAGGAAAGGGAAAAGAATTTATAATTCATAATTTTTAATTATACGAGGAGTAATTATTTATGAAAGTTGGAATAATTGGTGGTGGGATAGCAGGACTTTCTGTTGGTTATTACCTTTCTATGCAAAGGGATATAGAGGTTACTATATTTGAAAAGAAATCCATATTAGGTGGCCTGGCAAGTTCATTCAAGATAGATGGAGATAATCTTATCGAAAGATATTATCACTTTATCTGCTCGCCTGATAATGATTATCTTAATCTTATTGATGCATTAGGGTTACAAAACTATCTTAATTGGAAAAAGACTAAGATGGGATTATTTTATAATAATAAGTTATATCCTTTTGGGACACCAATAGATTTACTAAAATTTTCACAATTTACCTTTTTAGATAAAATTAAATTTGGACTTGGAGTTTTTAAGATAAAAAGTAAAGATAAAAACGCATGGAAGGATTTTGAAAATACATTAGCCTGTCAATGGCTTCCTCATCAATTTGGGCAAAAAGCCTATGAGATAGTTCATAAACCATTACTTGAAGAAAAATTTGGCTCTTTTAGTGATTCTATCTCTGCGGCCTGGATGTGGGCCAGAATTCATCGGTTAGGAAAATCTCGAACTAAAATACTTCAATTAGAAAAATTAGGCTATCTCTTCGGAGGCACCAACACCATTATTGAAAAATTGGCTCAAAATATCCTCCAAAATGGAGGTAAGATTATAAAAGATGTCGAATGTAAAAAGATATTGCTCGAAAACAATAAAGTAAAAGAAATTATTTGTGATGGCATTACTTACAACTATGATATAGTTATTTCCACTATTCCCTCACCTTTATTTTTAAATCTGGTTAACGATTACACACATCCATATTTTGATAAACTTAAAAAAATTGATTCTATTGGGGTGATGTGTGTATGTATGCGTCTGGTAAAGTCATTCAGCAAAAATTTCTGGCTAAATATCTCGGATTCAAAAATACCATTAGCCGGGATAATTGAGTATACAAACCTTAACCCATGTCCTTTTTTAAATGGTGATACGATTGTCTATATCCCACAATATTTACCCGCCAATAGTGAAGAATATTCTTTGCCAGATGATAAAATTATTGAAGAATACATTGGCTATCTAAAAATAATTA
The DNA here is from genome assembly GCA_030018635.1 of bacterium. Lineage (GTDB taxonomy): Bacteria > UBA9089 > CG2-30-40-21 > CG2-30-40-21 > SBAY01 > SBAY01. The sequence continues at coordinate 1,152 of JASEHU010000138.1, read as the reverse complement.
ATCCTGAATTTAATAAAAACTGGATAAAATCAAGTTATGTCTTTAGAGATGAGTATGCTCAACCTATCTGTGAAGTAGGTTTTACACAATATATTCCAGAAATTAAAACACCAATAGAAGGTTTATATCTGACTGATTCTTATCAACTTCATCCAGATGATAGAGCAGTAAGTTATAGTATTGGACTGGGAAAACAGGTAACAAAATTAATTCTGGCACATCAGGAACACAAATGAAATCATTAGTAATTATCCCAACTTATAATGAAAAGGAAAATATTGAAAAACTCATTCCACAGATAATAAACCTGGATGAGAAGATTAATGTATTAATCGTAGATGATGATTCTCCGGACGGAACTGGAGATATAGCGGATAAATTAAAAGAGGAATTCTTCAATAGGGTTTTTGTTATCCGTCGAAAGGGCAAATTAGGCTTTGCCTCTGCTTATATTGAGGGATTTCATTTAGCCCTCTCTATGGATGTAGATTACATTATCAGTATGGATGCTGATTTCTCTCACAATCCACGATTCTTACCTGAATTAATTTCAAAATTAAAAAACTATGATGTGGTAGTTGGCTCCCGATATATGTACGGAACGGTGAGTGTGGTTAATTGGCCTATTAAAAGATTGATTTTGTCTAGATTAGCCAATCTTTACGCCAAAATAGTGACAGGATTAAAGGTGAATGACTGCACCTCTGGATTTGCAGGATATAGGCGGGAGGTATTAGAAAAGATAGGGATTGAAAACATATTATCCGATGGTTATTCCTTCTTAATAGAAATGAAATACCGGGCTCAGAGGAAAGGATATAAATTAGGGGAGGTTCCTATTATATTTGAAGAAAGACGATTGGGACAGTCAAAGATGTCCAAAAAAATAATATTTGAGGCATTATTTAGAGTCTGGCAATTAAAAGTTCTACCCTAAAGTCCCAGAAAGCAAATTTTTGTGATAAAATCTGAATATTCGATAAAGCGAGCATGCGATTGGCACACAATCAGGAGTGGTGAAATGCTGGCTGGCACAGGCGGGCAGTCTAGGATTGACCTGTCCGCCGGAGCAGAGATGTCTCCACTTTCGCTTTATGACGGAGCTTCCCCCCAGTCATAAATACAAAACACCCTTTAACTGTTTGAAAACTC
>JASEHU010000137.1 GCA_030018635.1 bacterium | reverse complement strand
AAATCGAAAATTTAATCTCCATTTTTCCACCTATGTCTCAACATTGGACACAATTCTGCCATAATGAGAATTGTTGACTTAGGCAAGGCAATCTATTACGCAAAAACTTATCTAATACAGAACGCGCCTAAAATGAAGACCAGATAAAAGCCACCGTTGGCTAAGAGAATATAAGGATTGATTTTTTCTTGCATAGTTAATGAAATGTAGAAAATGGTAGCAGATACTATAGGAATACAACCGACAAGTATAGCTGGACCTTCTAATTTCCAGGGAGAAAATAAAATACCTAAGGTAACTAAAACACAGGATTGAAAGATTAATGAGCTGGTTATCTCCCCTATGGCTAAGGTATCCTTGCCTGCCTTTAACCGTTCCATCAAATTAAGTTTTGAAGGTATCTCAATGACCAGAGGGGCAAAAATAACCGCTAAAATTAATCCTGATAAAGCAGATTGTGCCCCTCCAAGTAAAGATATTTCTTTCAGGGTGTGAACAAAAAACCCTGCTCCACCTATTAAAGCAATTAAAGATGTGATAAGTTGAAAAAGAATACTTCCTAAAGTAACATCTTCTCCACGAGCTGCAAAATATAAAGGGGTATAAAGTTCTTCTGGAACCATTTCTTCATAAACCACATTTCGGTACAGGTAATAGCCATAGATAGTTATTAAAACTAAACCAATGAATATTTGTGGAACCTTGTCGGCCAGGAATCCCGCAAATATAGCAAATGTATAGGAAATCAAGAAAAACTTTATATCTCTGGATATAAGGAGAAAATCGGCATCTACTTCTTTTTCTCGCTCACCTTTTTTAGCTAAGGATAGAACGAGATATCCAGTGATAAAAAATCCTAATGTCGACAAGACAAATGGTGCTCCAAGAATAGCTCCCAGACCAATCTGTATTGTTTCTACTCCTCTTAAAAAGGTAAAGGCTATAAAAGGAATTATAACCTGAGGAAGGGATGTGCCTATAATTGACAGGATACTTCCTGTAGTTCCCCCCTCTAACTCAAATGTTTTTCCTAACCAATTCATAGCATTATTAAAGAAAATACAGGAAATAGCTATTAATCCCAAACTTAATATAAACAAAATAATCATAATAGAAATGTCCATTCTTTTTCCTCCTTTTTAATATTTAAGATATAGGACTTATAGGACTTATAGGACTTATTCCTTTTACCTTAAATATTTAACCCCATCCGTTTTTCATCGATACTGCCTATAAGTAATTTAGCCGCCTGTGTTGGGTCGGTTTCTAAAATAATCCTGCCATCGAACAACTCGGTTGTTTTTTGAACTAATATAGTGGTAATCAAGTCACTATTAATAATTGATTCGTTAAATCCAAAATGAACCGGTATGCCTAAACTTAAAATGCCAAAACCAGTAGCTGATGGCATTTCTATTCCCAACTCATTTACTATAGCCACGATAGGAATATCTTTCAGCCTGATTTGAAGCCTGGTAGATATAGCAAAGAGAAAATTCAAGATCTGGGCAAAATCAATCATACTTCCAAAGTGCCAGATAGGGGGTAATGCCCTTTCAATATTGGTTACTTTGGATAAATTACATAAGACATTCCCAAGTTCTCTCCCTGCATATTTAATAGTCGCATCGGAATTAAAAAATTCTGTCTCAATAAATTTCGTCTCAATGAATCTCGATTCGCTGAATCTCGATTCGCCGAATTTTGATTCGCCAAATTCCAATTCGTTGCAAGAATAACTATTGCATCCTGCCGTCAATATCAATATATTTTTTTTCAGTAGTTCTTTAATTATTGAAATGTAGGTCTCATTGAGTTTTGTGCAGCCGATTAATAAGGCAAAACCTCGTATTTCACAAGAGACAAGCCAATCAAGTAAAGGTTTTAAAGGGTCAGTTGAGTTTAGCCTATTTAAAATATCAAGACATTTCTGGAAGGAAAAGCCGGCTGAAAATGGTATTGGGCGGACGGCCTCGTTACCTGAAATTCCTGAGCCTGACTTTGATAATCTGGATGGTGGAAGAAGGGTATCCTTAAGTTCTGAGGCAATAATCATTGTCCCTAAATTGGCTAAGCCAAGTCTAAATCCCTGTCTTAAAAAATCCTCTGGATTCGAACTTATACACATGGTCAGTAAATGGGTTGCCGATAAGATTTCACTTGAGGTTGAATGAGGCACCATGTTTATTCCCATCAAGTCTTGCCGAATCAACTCAGGGAAATAGTTAGAGATAAAACTCATTGGATTATAGCCTGAATTTTCAATATCATAAAGTGCCTTCAGGATAAGTTCTTTTTTGTCTATTTCACCAAACCTTTTGGTTATTTGTTGCAGTTTTATTTCATTTTTTATAAGTGATGAATTTGCCAATAAAAGACCGGCAATATATTTAGCACAAATTGCCGTAGAGACAGTTCCTTTTATGAGTAAGGAGAGAAGATTTCTGGCTAAGATGGTGTCTATGGTGTCTCCACAGATAGGTTTTGTTTTTTCCCGATGTTTTAATGGCGAAAGAAAAGAACGGTTATCATGGGTTATTTGACATGGCCCCCAGGCACATTGATAACAAGATACAGACTTACTAAGACAATGAGATTTTCCACTCTTTCCCATAACCTGTTTCCTTGTATTATAAGACTTATATGACCTATCGGACTATTCCTATTTAGGCAGTGGCAAAATATGCGGGGTGATATAAATAACAAGTTGTGATTGACTTTCTTGTTTTGATAAATTTTTAAACAGATACCCAATAATTGGGATACGACCCAAAATAGGGGTTCTTGATTCACCCTCGCTTTTTTTTGATTGAACCAATCCACCGATAATAATTGTTTCTCCATCTTTAACCCTAACCGTAGTTCGAATCTTGCGTTCACTGGTAATAGGTAAGGCACCACCTCCGGCTGATATTTCCGTTTCTCCTGTTTTATCACTTACCTCTGGTGCTACATCAATATTAATTTCATTAGAGGCTGTTACCCAGGGTTTGATTTTTAATTTTATGCCTGTCTCTACTACCCTTGGGACACCTACAGGTTCTAATCTTCCCGTAGCCTCATTATAGCGCTGTTCCCGATAGCGATACATAGTCAGGACATCAATATTTGCCTCATGCCCGTTTAAGGTAGCAATTCTTGGGTTAGCCCTGATAGTTGCCTTTCCTTCCTTGACTAATGCCCTTAAACTTACCGCAAATTCACTGTCTAATTTTCCTGCCTTATAAGTTATCGGTAACGGTATCACCTGGTCAGGAAATAGGTTCAGGTTAATATGCCCTTCTTGATACTTTCCTTGCCCTAAGCCTAATTCGGTACCCAAACTTGTTGTATAATCAACAATTAATGCCTCGATTATAATTTGGGGTGCCGGTTTATCTATCTTAGTAAGATACTCCTTTATTTTATCGATTAGTTGTTGAGTGCCTATTATCGCCAGGGCATTCTGGTCTTTAAGTATTTTAATATTTGTTTTGGGAAAGGCATCAGGTAAAGAATTTAGTGCCTCAGTTACATCTATCCAGTTTATTTTGATGACCTCGGAATTAATAAATGTCAGGGAAGATGGTTTTAAGGATATGCCCTCGCCAATAATATAAGTCCCATCAACATGAGCAAAGGTAAAATTAGTGCCTTCTAAGATCAATCTTAATAATTTCTCAAATGAAACATCAGTCAGATGGGCATCTACAGCTCCTCTTACATAGCCGGCTGTAACTATATCAAGTTTTCCTTGAATAGCGATAGCCCTCAAAACCTCATCTAATTCGGCCGCCTTTAAATCAACGGTAAATAATCCATCTTTGGTAACCATAATAGAAAAGGTTTTTTTACCTTTCATTTTGGTTACCTGGAATATCTCATTAACCTTTTCCACACTGAATCCATTAGTTTCTAAAAGGGCTCTCAAACCAACCTCTAATGGGGTATTCTCAAGATTGGAAGATACCTCTCCGATAACCGACATATCGGCCACAATATTTATACCCCCCTGAATAGAGATTTCGCGTAATACCTTTTGAATATCTGCACCTTTAACATCAAGGGAAAGGACTCCATTCTTGACATTGATTGTCTTCATCCTTTCTTCTTCTCCTGCGGTGCCGACAACATATATATCTTTTACCTTACGATATTTGAACCCACCTGTTCTCAGAATGCGTTCCAGACCTACCTCTACAGGTACATTTTTCAGGTAGATGGATATCTCTCCGACAACAGATTTATCCGTAATGATATTAACTCCACTTTGTAATGATATCTCGCGCAGGATTTCATTGATATCCACCTTTTTGGCATCTAAGGTTAAATATCCTCGTTCTATAGACAGGGTATAGGGTTTTTTAGATATAAGTTTTTTTACCTTATAGATACTTCCTTCTTTTTCGTATGTTAAACCGTAGGCATTAAGAAGGGCCATTAATCCTGTGTCAAAAGGGACTTTGGTGAGATGTATAGTTACCCGTCCTTTAAGTGGTTCATCTGAGATAATATTGACTTTTTGCTGGGAGGCTAATGCCCGTAAAACATCATTTATATCCGCATCCTTGAAATCAATAGTGATAAACTGAGGTTGTGCCTCTGACGCAGATGGAGTTTTTTCCTCAGCATAGATTACCCACTGACAATTAATTAAAAGAAATAAAATAATTAATCCGAGCCTTTTTTTTAAAATCATTTTTTTAGTTCCTCTTTAATTTAGTAATCGGATTGAACGGATTGAGCAGATTTTTTAATCTTTATTATCCGTTTTATCCGCTAAAGGGGTTTGAAACCCCATCCGATTACAGAAGTTTCGTTAATCTTATTTGAAATTATACATTATCGTTTCTTAATTGTCAACTGTTTTTTAAAAGTTTGTTAGGTAAAATAAAGTTGACAATGTCAGTTTTTTGTGGTAAAGTTATATGGGAATGAAGATAATTACGCAAATCAGGCAGATGCAGGCTGAAAGTAATAAATTAAGGCACCAGGGCAAAAAAATAGGCTTTGTGCCCACGATGGGTGCACTTCACGAAGGACATCTGTCCTTAATTCGCCAGGCAAGATTAGAAAACGATGTGGTCGTGATGAGTATCTTTGTCAACCCTATTCAATTTGGTCCAGAGGAAGATTATCAAACCTACCCAAGGGATTTTAGCCGAGATGAGGAGTTAGCCAAAGATGGTGGGGTGGAAATTATTTTTTATCCAGCGGTTGAAGAAATGTATCCGCAGGAATTACTTACCTTTGTCAATGTTGAGCGACTGACCGACGGTTTATGCGGTAAATTCAGACCAGACCATTTCCGCGGCGTAACAACGGTTGTTGCCAAATTATTCAATATCGTCAAACCCCACCGCACCTATTTTGGGCAAAAGGACTACCAGCAGGCTGTGGTTATCAAACACATGATTGAGGATTTGAATTTTGACATCGAATTGGTGATAGTGCCGATTGTGCGGGATAGCGATGGATTAGCCTTAAGCTCCCGAAACACATATCTATCACAGAAAGAGCGGGCATCCGCTCTGGTGTTGTCTAAATCCTTACAACAGGCAAAAGAATTATTAGATTCAGGTGAGCGACATTCGAAAAATGTTATTTCTCGGATGAATGATTTAATTAAAGGAGAAAAATTGGCCCGGGTGCAATACATCGAAATAGTCGATAGCCAGACATTGGAGCCAGTGGAAATAGTAGAAAAAGAAGTCCTGATTGCATTAGCCGTTATAATAGGTAAGACAAGATTGATTGATAATATGGTCTTGAAATATAATTAACAATTGATAATTGACACCTTTCCCCAGACGCTCCATCCCATCTTCCGCCAGCCATACCATTACACAGTTATCTAGATTACTCAATTATAAACATCAATATAACATATTATACGAGGTGATGTAAGGGCAGTAGAGCCACTCATCTCTTGCCTGAGGGATGAAAATAAGTGGGTTCGACAGAGTGCAGCCGAGGCACTTGAAAAGGGGAAAGAGATAATAAGTAAAAACAAGCCTCTACTAAAATCTTACGACCTGTGCAATGAGATTTAATTCACAGATTACACAGATTACACAGAGGAAGAATGATAAATAAGAAGGACAAAGAGGCTCAAATTATCAATTACTTAAAGGCAACAGGACTAAAAATAGGACTTCT